>CAMNJD010000240.1 GCA_946540705.1 uncultured Ruminococcus sp.
TAATGACAATCGAACATATTATTGCCCAAAGCAACTCGGAAGAAAAATCAAAAGTCATCACAGAGTATTTGACGATTGATATTGGTGCTGTTGAAGAATTTGATGCTGCTTATCTTAACTGCATCGGCAACTTGACTCTTGATCCTCAATCGGCAAATTCGAGTAAAGGGATGAAAGCTGTTGCTGAAAAGAATTCTAAATTTTTTGTTAGAGCACCATATAAATGTCAAAACGAACTTGATTTGTTTATGGTGGATGGAAAATGGACATTGGAGTCAATCCAAAGGCGGCGTGAGAAACTATTAGATTTTGCAAGGCAACTGTGGTGTAATTTTGATTTTATAAAGAAGTTAGATGAAACCGAGGAAACAGGTACAGTTAATGCAGTAGGCGAAGCTGAATAAAGAAACGGTTTCAAAAGTTGACACAAGTAGCAACTTTTCGGTCGGAAAGGAGGGAGAATGATGAGCGTGAAGCCGCAGAATCTTTCCGATCTGACTTTTTATTGGGATCAGCTGACACCTGTGCAGCAACAATTCATGATACATAGAGCAAAGCATCTTGCAGCATATAATAAGCTGAATTCTTCCAAGCGAAAAGCAGAGCCGGCATTACAACACACAGACAACAAGTCGGGAAAGTGAAGCAATTAAGCAAAATGCCCTGCGGGGGAATCCTCGCAGGGCATTTTCAGCTTGAAAAAGCACACAGGTACGAAAAAATCGTCCCGAAGGACGATCACGAAAATAATTTTTGATTAGGTATTGACACGCACAGAAAATTGTGCTATAATATATGAAGCGAAATAATAGAGCATCACACGGAGCGCAGACGAGCTGGAACTCGCCCACGCCCCTTCATCAGCTCGGTGCTGGAACACCTGACTGACTAGTGCAATGGCTATTATCGTGTTCATTATAGCACGATTTAATAGATAGTTGTCATAGCCTTTCAGACTGTCGTTCGTTCCGCCGTCTGGAGGGCTTGACTTATTTCCGCACGGATATGTCGGTCTGACTCCCAATCTTGCCCGATATATCCAGTACCTTGACAACTGAATAGTGTTGGTTATCCGGCTTTCCGGCTCGTGGGAGTGGGGACATTCCCAGCACAGACGCACGCTCCGCCAAGACAACCTGTTCGGCTTGTCCGAATCAACATCTTGTCCTTTTCTTTTCAGATAGGCGACAAGACAAGGTTTCGAGCGATTAAGCGCATGACGATGAATCGGTAGGCATAACCGAAGGCTGCGATGACAGCGAACCGGACGCGCAAGGGCGGTGATGAAATGAGACACCCTTGTATGTCTTGCAAGCACACGGATAATCGAACGAAATGAACGCAGATAAAAGAAACAAGCTGCGAAGCAAACGCCTCACAGCTTGCTCCTCCGTACTTTATGGCAGGGGCAGAAGGAATCGAACCTTCTGCTTGTAGAGCCGTAAAAAAGCCCCCGACATTATCGGTGTGTTATATTCACGCAATCTATTATAGCATAGTTGAATGCGAAAGTCAAGAGTGCATTCTATAAATCAACCGGTCTGGTTTGTCAAACACGACAAACCAGACCGGTTTTCGTTTTAACAATAAGCCTGTCCAGTTTGTCGTAATGACGAACTGGACAGGCTTTTTTGTTGTCTAATTGTCTGCATGGTGGTATAATGAACCTAAAAGCACATAATTGTGTGTAAAAACAAAATCAAGGAGGTTCCCACTATGGCAGAAACAGTACAGACCAGCGTTCCGAACGCCCGCGTTGATGTTCTCGCAATCATGCGCAGCAAAATCCCGACCGCGACAAACACCTTGTCGAGGGATATGCTCTTGCCGGATTTTGCGCGGTATTGGCTGACCAGCCTTACGCCGGACATCAAGGATTCCACGCGCGACGCATACCAGAGCGCAATCGACAATCACATCGACCGCGTATTCTTCGGCACCAGACTGAACGAATTAACATCAGAGGATGTGCAGTATTTCATCATGAGCCTGACCGAAGGGGTCGAACTGGAAGATCCGTTAAGCCCCAAGACAATCCGCAATGTGCATGGGGTCCTGCACAAATGCTTACAGACAGCCTACACTATGAAACTGATTGAAGAAAACCCTGCAAAGCACACTACAATGCCCAAATTGCGGAAGGTTGAGATCATTCCGCTGAATACAGAGCAGCTTTCCCGCTTTCTCACGGCAATCAGCGGGCATCAGCTGGAGGTTCTGCTCAAACTTGCACTGTTCACGGGAATGCGCAAGGGTGAGCTGATGGGCTTGACATGGGATTGTTTCAACTTTGAAGAAGGATATATCCGGCTTACCCGGCAGCTTTCCTATAACAAGACCAAACGCCGCTATACCTTCGAGACGTTGAAGAACGGCAAGCCCCGCACGATCTATCCTCCAGCCGCAGTGATGGAAATGATGAAACAGCACAAAACCCGCGTCCGCATTGGCAAATTTGTTTTTCCGGGTACGACCGGCGGCGAGCATCTGACGCTCTCGCAGATTCGGAAACCCTTTGAAAGACTTGTCGAAAAGCTGGACATTCCGCAGTTTCGTTTCCATGACCTGCGGCATACTTATGCCGTCATTTCCATCAAAGCCGGTGTTGATCTCAAAACAATCTCTGAAACGATGGGACATTACTCCGTTGCGTTCACGCTGGATACATACGCCTTTGCGCTGGATGACATGAAAACGGAGGGAGCACAGAAAATGCAAAAATACATGACTGAACAGCAGTTTTCGCTGTGAAAGGAGTTATTCCTATGATTTTTCGGCACGATCATCTGAACGAGCATCGTCCCCTGCTGCAATTCATCAATGAGGAAGTGACAGGCAAGGGCTACCGGACACTGATTCTGCAAGTCTGGCTGATGAGCAGCCTTGCACAGAATCCCGATGCTGCCCCGGAAGAATCCTACAGCTATACCGGCTTGGCGGCTGATTTTGAAGAAAGAATGCAGGCACAGTCTTTTCTTTTCAATCTGGCGATTCACAAGGATGTGAGCCGGATCACCTTTGATAACGCTGAAAGCACCTGCACAATCGAAGTGATACTGTGAGATATACGAAAGGAACAGATATGGAACACACAAGAAAAATCGCCCTCTATAATCACAAGGGCGGCGTTGCCAAGACCACATCGGTCATCAATCTGGCGTGGAGTATCCAGAAAGCCGGTAAAAACGTGCTGGTGGTGGATTGCGACACGCAAGAGAACTGCTTTATGTTCTTTATGGCGGCATCCGGGCAGGAGCCTATCCTGCCGACCGCCTATGAACGTATCAAGCATACCACATGGACACGATATATGGAGATTGACCGGTATGAAACAGACAAATTCGACTATATTTTGTTTGACTTGCCGCCCGCAATGACAGAGGAAGTCAAGCAGATCATTCATCACTGCGGCATCGTCTATGTTCCGACCATGCTCGGCGAATTTGAAATTGCCGGTCTGGAACAGGTGACAGTCGAGATTGCCCGCCAGAATGCCCGCTTGGGCGGTGTTTTTATCACAATGTATCAGAAACAGAACGACGAGGAACTGCTGGAGACATTCCGCACCGCGCTGCATTCAAGTCTGATGGAGACCGTCATTCCATTTTCCCGAACTGTGAGAGAGAGCCAGAAAGCCGGTCTGCCGATTGAACCATACTTTGCAGAAAAGAAAGTGCCGCGCAATGGAAATAGCTGGAAGATCGTGAATGCCTATGAGAGCCTTGCGGCTGAAATTGTGCATCAGTGTGAGGCATGAATTTCGCAAAAGGACTTGACAATCCATAAATAATGTGGTATCATTACTTCGTAGAACGCGAAATTACGGAGGCGCTTTTCGTGATTATTCTTGATGTTAAGCTGAATCATATCTATGGCTTTGACGATTTTCATATCAATTTCACTTATCCGAAAAAGATTGTCGGCTCTTTGATTGAAAACGAGCATCTGGACGGGCGCGAGCGTTTCCGCTATAAAAAGGCTGTCATCCTGATGGGAACGAATGCAACAGGCAAAACCTGTCTTGGCAAGGCTCTGCTGCGAATTTTCCGTTCCGTTAAAGAATCGAATGAAGCAATCCTGCGGGAACTGGTCAGCGGCGAGAACCCTGCGGAGTTTCAGGTTGATTTCGTCAATGAGGGCTATACGCTGCATCGAATTGCCGGAATCGTCGATGCGGATAATGTGAGCATTCATTACTACACGGCAGATATTGCGGAAATGGATTCTTATGAAAAAGCTGCTGTAAAGCTGAAAGACCGCTCTGATGAAGTGGCAGGCAGTTTCAAAAAGCTGAAGGCACTGGTCGGTGCTTTGGAATTCCGGTTTGCCTATCCGAAAATTGAAAGCTCTCTCCGGCTTGGCGATGTAAAGAAGAACGCACTTCTGAAAACTCTACGCGCGGTGATCGGCTCACTTGATCCGACACTGACGAATGTTTCTGTCGCAAAGGATTTGAAGGATTCTTTTGTAATTCGGCGGCGCGGTCAGGAGATTATCATACAGGAGGGCAGGCTGCTGAATCGTGAAATGCTTTCCAGCGGAACCGCAGAGGGCATTGATGTTGCGGTATTTCTGGCGGCTATGCTTTCGGATAATGGCTGTTTCTATTACTGTGATGAGCATTTCTCCTATATCCAAAGCGAAATCGAAAAGCGCATTTTCGGTCTGATGCTGGAACGATTGGGCAAGAACGAGCAGCTTATCTTTACAACACACAACACGGATATGCTTGATCTGAATCTGCCGAAACATTCCTTTGCCTTTCTCAAAAAGGAAATTGCACAGGGCGTTTATCAGGTGACAGTGACATTTGCATCGGAGATTCTGAAACGAAACACTGATTCAGTCAAGTGTGCGATGGAAAATGATGTATTCGGATCGCTGCCTGATGATTCTCTCCTTGATGAGCTGGAGGTGGAATCATGAACCGGAAATGTGTATATTTTGCAGAGGGTGAATGCGAGGAAAAGCTGATTGCTGCTCTGAAAGAACAGCCTTCCCTTCTCATCCCCGGCAAGGTCAAAAGATTCAATGTGATTCAGAATGAACTGAAAACCTCGCATTTGGTCACGATTTCACCGGGCAGCATTGTCGTTCTGGTATTTGATACAGATAATGAAGTGACTATTCATCTACAGCGCAATATCGAAGCATTGAAAAAGCGTTGTTCCGGCGTGAAAATCGTAACAATCGCACAGGTACTGAATTTTGAAGACGAAATGGTGCGCTGCACAGACATTGACAAGGCGCAGGAACTTACCAAAAGCCCAAGCGTGAGTGAATTCAAGACTGCTGTCAACAAAATGAAAAGTGCAGAATTTCGCCGGACACTGGAACGGCACAAACTGAATTTATCCCGTCTTTGGGTACAAACGCCCCCGAACAGCTTTCAATTTATCACACAGAGTGCTGAATCTGTAAAGAAGTCTGACGAATCCAAAAGTTGACAGCCCTGTCACTTTTCAAAACCGAATATGTTTTATGCCCCGATAAAATATCTTATCGGGGCTTTCTGATGCCTGATAAAGAAAGGATGGTTATAAATGGCACAGACTATGTTGCGCAATCTGGCGGCAATCGTGCAGAATACTGCAAACGAGAACATCCGCATCCGTTAATGCAGGATGGTCTGATTTGGGAATGGCTGAAAGAGTATGATGATCCGATCAGCAGCTTAACCCGTTCGATTATGTCACAATCGAGTATCAGCAATATGAGGATGAAGTGATGCCGGTTGTAAAACCGACTGGCGATAT
>CAMNJD010000241.1 GCA_946540705.1 uncultured Ruminococcus sp.
TCCTCGCCGAGATTCCCGGTTTTGCGTTTATTTGCCTTGCCGGTCATAGTATTTTTTGAGGAAAGACGGTCTGTGTGCGGGGCAGGGGCCGTACTGTTCGATCGCGGCATAATGCGCCTTGGTTCCGTAGCCCTTGTGTGCCGCGAAGCCGTACTGCGGATACTGTTCATCCAGCGCTCTGAGTGCCGCGTCACGGGCAGTCTTTGCCAGGACGGATGCTGCGGCAATGCTTGCCGACTTTGCATCGCCGTGAACGAGCGTTCCGACGGGCATCGGCAGAACCGGCGGTTGATTGCCGTCTGTGAGAACAAAACCGGGCTGAATTTCCAGTCCTTCGACGGCGCGGTGCATGGCCAGCAGCGCCGCCTGCAAAATATTGATCCGCTCGATCTCCCCGACCGTCGCATACGCGACATTCCACGCGAGCGCCTGTGCCCTGATGACCGGCGCCAGCTCCTCGCGGCGGGCTTCCGAGAGCTTTTTGCTGTCGTTCAGCCCCGGGATTTCAACGCCGGGCGGCAGGATGACGGCAGCCGCATAGACATCGCCCGCAAGGGGGCCTCTGCCGGCTTCATCGACCCCGCAGAACACCGGGAAATGCTCCCGCACCTCTGCGTCAAAATCGAACAGCTCCTTGTAAATTTTCAGTGCTCTTGCCATATGCAGCGCACCTCCTGTTTCGTCAGTGAATCTTCATCACACTGTCGATATCCGCGTAATAGTTATCATAATTCTCCTGATCGACATACACGCGCACCTGTCTGCCGGTGAGCATCGGTGTCGGGTCGGTCATGAGGATGCCGCTCCGGAAGACATGCACCATACCCAGCGGGTCGGTGAACTGAAACTGCGCACGGTAAGGGTTCTGTCCGTTGACGGTAACGCTCGTATCGAGGCTGGCGCCGGCAAAATCGGCCATGATATAGTTTCCGGCTGCAATCAGTGCCTTGATGCGGCTGTTTTTCTGCACCGTCAGGAACAGGAACAGGATTCCGAGCACCAGAAACAGTCCGCCGGTGCCGCAGAATACGCCCTTGAATGCGAGCGCCGAGCCCTCAATCTTTTCTGCGGGGATGAGAATGCCGAGCACCAGAAACAGCAGTCCGATCGGTGCGAAAATGAGTCCGATCAGCCCGAGCACGCCGAGCTTTGGCTTATAATTTGTTTCCATAGCTGTTCAGTCTCCTTCCGGCTTTTCCAGTGAGATCCGGCCGAGCTTTGCGCCGCGGAATTCATCGAGCAGCGTGATTGCGGCACGTTCGGTATTCGGGATGCCGCCCGGGAGCAGCATGCCGCGGTTTTTCGCCATGCGTTCGAGCAGTTCAAAGCCCTCTCCGCCGGTGTCCGGGCCGATCTGATAACGCTCTGCGAGCGCCTGCGGATAACGCGCATGCAGCAGCGACATCAGTCTTGCCGCGAGCGCTTCCTTGTCGAGAATATCATCGCGGACAGCGCCGGTCAGGGCGAGCCGCACCGCGACCTCCTGATCGTCGAGCTTCGGCCAGAGCACACCCGGTGTATCGAGCAGCTCCACGCCGTCCGCTGTCTTGATCCATTGCTGTGTGCGGGTGACGCCTGCGCGGTCCTCCGCCTTTGCACGTTTTCCGCCTGCGAGGCGGTTGATGAGTGAGGATTTCCCGACATTCGGGATGCCGAGGATCATGACGCGGATTGGTCTGCCCTTCATGCCCTTTGCTTCATATTTTGCGAGCTGATCCTTCAGCAGCGTGCGCAGGGCCGGCGCAAACTGCCGGATGCCCTTGCCGGCCTTGGAATCCGCCGTGATGACGGCACAGCCGGTTTTCCGGAAATACCGGATCCACTGCTGCGTGACGTCCGGGTCGGCGATATCCGCTTTGTTGAGGATGACAAGCCGCGGCTTTTTGCCGGTGAGCCTTGCCAGCTCCGGATTCCGGCTGCTTAAGGGGAGTCTTGCGTCCAGCAGCTCCGCAGCGGCATCGACCAGCGGCAGACTTTTCGCGATCATGCGGCGGGTCTTTGCCATATGACCGGGGAACCACTGGATATCCTTCATATCTTCCATTTGCTTTCCGATTCACTCCTTGTCTGCCGGTCAGGCGGCCGGATCACTCCACGGTGCCGAATTTCGAGAACGGCGAGATCCGCAGAATGACCTTGCCGATGATGTTCTTCTCCGGGACGAGGCCGACCTCCGGATTGCGGCTGTCCTTTGAGACGGAGCGGTGATCGCCCAGCACAAAGACATAGCCCTCCGGCACGGTCAGCGGATAATTGAGCGCGCCGTCGTCGCGGGTCGTGGGGTCTGCGGTATAGCTCTCATCGAGGCGCTTGCCGTCCACATAGACAGAGCCCTCCTCGGTATTGAGATCGACGACCTGACCGCTCTTTGCGATCAGCCGCTTGACGATATCCTTCTCCGAGCCGTCCTGCTCAATGCCGCGTCCTTTGTAGACCTCGCCCTGTCCGTCGATCATATAGCCGCCGTCATTCCGGATGATCAGAATGTCGCCCGGGTCATAGTCATGCGTGAAGCGGGAGACCAGCAGGCGGTCGTCCTCCTTCAGGGTCGGCTCCATCGAGGCACCCTCGACATTTGCGATGCAGAGCAGGAATGTGAACACCAGCATGACCACGAATACCGAAGTCAGCACAGATTCGATCAGGTCAAGCACATCGCCGAGAAAGGCCTTTGCCGAACCGCTGTTCTCCTCATCTGCATCATCTGTACTGCTTTCGGGCTTGCTGCCCTCTGCGGCACCGTCCCCGGGCTGAGCAGGGGAGTCCTCCTCCTGCCCGGCATCTGCTGTTTTTGCGCTGCTGTCCGCGTCCCCGTCCGCATCGGCTGAGCCGGATTCTGCGGCGGGGGTGCTGTCTCCGTTTTCCGCAGCGGGTTCTGCGGGCTGACTTTGCGCAGTTTCCGCGAGGATCTGTTCCAGACGCGCATCGGCGTCTGCTTCAGGTGTTGTCTGTTCAGGTATTGTCTGCTCTGAGGGCTGCTGTGCAGCCTCCGTTTCGGGAGCAGTCTGTTCAGAATGCTCTGTCATGCGGCATCCCTCCCTTATTCCGTATCAAAAAAGTTGCTTCACCATAGGAGTGCGAAGCGGTCAAACCACGATTTGCAGTGTTCCGATTCCCGCCCGTAGCGCAGGATCGCGACACCGAGTACCTCATCCTCCGGGATCAGGCCGACGGCGGGGCTGCGGCTGTCGGTGCTGCCCAGGCGGTTATCGCCCATCACGAACAGATAGCCCTCCGGTATGCGGAACGGATATGTGAATGCGCCGTCATTGCGGGTCGTGAGTGCTTTGATATAGGGCTCATCGAGCTGTTTGCCGTCCACGGCGACCGTGCCGGTATCAAAATCAATATCAATTTCCTGTCCGCCTTTGGCGATCAGGCGTTTGACGAGCACGATATTCAAACCGTCCGTGCCGTACAGGACGGTTTCGGCATCGTCGGCGAACAGCGCGCTGTCGTGGTCGTCGATCACGACGATATCGCCGTTGTCGGGCTCTGCGAGCGAGGTCAGGATCAGAAGCTGATCCTTATTGTACAGTGTCGGCTCCATGGACGAGCCGTCCACCGTGACCGGCCGCAGCAGATAGGTAAAGATCAGCAGAAAAATAAAGATCGTGATGACTGCTGCCTCGATGACATCGAGCATATCGCCGAAAAACGAGAAGCCCTCATTCGGCTGCTTTTTTGCAGCAGCACCGGCTTGTTCTTCCATAAACAATCCTCTTTTCCGCCCCGGAGAGCTGGAAGTAATATTTTTGCGGAGTATAAACAAAAGGGGGACTGCGCCAGTCCCCCTTTCGCTTGTTTGCAATCAACGAACCAGTCCCTTGACCTTTGCCGCTTTTCCGACTCTGCCGCGCAGATAGTAGAGCTTTGCTCTGCGCACAACGCCTTTGCGGACGATCTCGACCTTGTCAACAGCCGGGGAATGAACCGGGAACACACGCTCGATGCCGACACCGTGCGCAACTCTGCGGACGGTAAAGGTCTCGCTGATGCCGCCGTGCTTCTTCGCGATGACGGTGCCCTCGAAGACCTGGATACGGCTCTTGTCGCCTTCCTGAATGCGGACATGCACCTTTACGGTGTCACCGACATTGATCTCCGGCACATTTTCCTTCATGCTGGACTTGCTGATTTGCTCCAGTGCGTTCATTTGAGAATTCCTCCTTGAATTGTTTACGGATGTTCATACATCGCCCTGCGGCAAGCCGCCTGTGGGAATTCCCTCCGATCATATCAGCGCAGGAGGGGCATATGCAGCGGACCACCCATTTGTCAGAATGTATTGCAGATCACAGAAAACACGCGGTTTTGCGCATCTGCACGGCATCTTGACCTCGCCTGTCAAGTGCAGGCGGATATTCAAATGCTGTACTATTATATCACATTTCGCCGCAAAATGCAAGCCCTGCACCGAAAAAAATTTCCGATTCCGCCGCACGGATTTTTGTTGAGAAATCCGGTTTCACGGAAAAGAGGCTCCCGCCGGAGCAGGAGCCTCTGAAAAGATCACTGAGATTATCCGCGGTTTGCGGCGCCTGCCATCAGACCCTCAAGGAGCTTGGGGTATCTGACGGTCAGGGAGCTGCGCTCGATCAGACCGAGGTTTTCAGCACCGACGTTGAATGCGTTGTTGTCCCAGAGGACGCACGGAATGCCGTAGGAATCCGCCTTGGAGACATAGAACTTTGCCCATGCCGCACGGGTATCCTCGTTGTTGCGGTTGGAAGCGCCGAACTCGTCGATGATGACCGGGATGCCTTTGTTGAGGTATGCATTCTTCAGACGCTCAAGCACCTGAATGATGTCGTTGCCGCCGTTGCTTTCGCTCCAGTCAGCAGTGCCGTTCTCATCCAGTGCGAAGCTATACGGTGTGTAGGCATGTGCCTCGGCGATGATGTGATCGTCATTGGGCATCACGACGCCTGCGAGCGTTGCAGCATCAGCATTTGCAGCGTAGGAGGGCATCATGACGAAACGTTTTGCGTTGTTGCCGCCTGCCTTGCGGATCGCGCCCAGTGCTGCTGCATTGAGCTTGTTGACGCAGTCCATTGCATCCTTGCAGTCCGCGCTGCCGGAGTCGATCCACCACTCATTTCTGTGGCCGATCAGACGCGGCTCATTCATCGTCTCGAAGATCAGGTGGTTGTCATACGCCTCGAAGCGCTCGGAGACCTGCGACCAGACGGAGGTGACGAACTTCTCGGACTGTGCATAGTGTGCAGAATCCGGATAGAAGTACGGATAGTTTGCCTGAGAGTTGTCGTGGTGGATATTCAGGATGACATACATGCCGTCGTCGATCGCGTAGTCAACGACCTCCTGCACGCGGTTCATCCAGTCGTCGTTGATTTTGTAGGTGCTGTTGTCCATCTTTGCACCCCACGATACCGGAATACGGACGGTATTGAAGCCGGACTCCTTGACCTTGTCAATCAGTGCCTTGGTGGTAACGGGGTTGCCCCACATTGTCTCATACTGGGTCGGGCTGTTCTTGATGTAGTTCGGATCCTGTGCATCGAAGGAGTTGCCGAGGTTCCAGCCGATCTTGATGTGCTTGACGAATTCCGCAGCAGTCTCGTCGCTGGAGACAGCGTTGAAGCTGCCGTTCATGACGCCGCGCTTGAGCAGGGTCAGGTCAGCGGCATTCAGTCTGCCGTTGCGGTCGAGGTCGCCGTTCTGGCCTGCGGTGAGGTCACCCTTTGCGGCGAGGTAATCGGCCAGTGCGAAGATATCCTTGCCGTCAACGGTCTTGTCGTCATTGACGTCGCCCTTGCGGGTCATCATGCCGATCGAGCCGCCGTCGCCGGTCATAAAGCCGATCGCGTTCAGCGTCATCGTATCGACAGCCGCGCCGTCCTCGCCCCAGATCTGCACATCGAAGGAATCGGTGAGCGGAGCCTTGTCCGGAATGGAGATCACGACGGTTGCGTGAGCCGCGGCGGTGGTCATCCAGAGGCCGTCGCCGTACCAGGAGACTTCCTCGCCCTCGTCATTGACAAAAGGCGCGCAGCCGTAGCCGATCGCGGGCATTGCCGCGAGGCCGGAGGATGCATCCATCGACACATCGAGCCAGACCTCCTTGACCGGCTCGTCGGCGGGAATGCCGAAGTCGCCGACCTTCAGGCTGATGCCGTTTGTTTTCGCTGCGGTGTTGCGGACGATGCTGACGCCCGGATCATAGATCTTGTAGTAATTACAGACCTTGATGTCCTTTGCAGTTTCTTCGGCCGCATTGACGGTCGGAACTGCCGATAACGGTGCCAGCAGCATCAGGGCTGCGGTCACCGTGCCGCTGAGGCGGCGCAGTACTTGCTTGATCATGTGAATTCCCCTCTCGAAATTAAGAAATATTGATAAACCGGACAAAAATGTCCAGTCTCATTATAACAGGAATCTGTACAAAATGCAATGTGCAATCCGGCACAAAACATGTCGGCTTGTCATCTTTGCGGTATTGTTCATAGTTTGTTCATATACTTTTTACGAAATCTGCACGAAAACAGACATGCGAATTTGTTATACTGAAATATTATAAAACCAAATGCTGTCTGAGGGAGGTGTCTCATAGTGGCAGAGCAGAATGCAAAGCTCGATGTCGTTGCCGATTTTTCCTATCAATCGGAGAACAAGGCCTACAACCGTGCCTACAGACAGTGGCGAAGAACGAACAAGGCCCCCTACATGTACCGCTACAGCGGCAACCCGAATGAGATCACCTATGTGGACGGCAATGCGGTCTCCATGCCGGATGCCCCGCGGATCGAGCAGAAGGCGCTCACGCACTGTGCGGCGCGGATCGGTCTGGCGCTGCTGCTGTGCCTGTTCATGGAGCTGGTCTGCGGCACGGGCATCGTCGGCATCATGCGGCTGCTCGGCGTGCAGATCAGACTGGATTTTCTCAGCCTGTCGGTGAGCGGCAGCCAGTGGGCGGTCGTGATCGCCCGGGCACTCACGAATCTGCTGAAATACGGCGTTCCGGCGGCAGTGCTCCTGCGGATTTGCAGGATCCCGCGGCGTGTGTCTGTGCCGTTCTGCATCGGGGGACTGCCCGAGCTGATCGTTTCGGCGGGCGCCGCCATGTGCATCGCAGGCATTTATTCCCTGACGGCACAGGACGCGGGTGTGCTGACTGCACAGGAGATCTTCGATGACAACAACCGGCAGGCGGTGCTTTCCTACGGCCTGTTCGATGCGCTGATTGTATCCCTGCTGGCGGAGCTGCTGCTGCGCGGTGCGATTTTGCCGCTGCTGCGGCAGTTCGGAGACAATTTCGCGATCGCGATGACGGCGCTTGCGGCATTTCTGATGCCGAACACGCTCCCGGACCGCATCACGGAGCTGCTGATCGGTCTTTGCGCGGGCTATCTGCTGGTGCGTTCGGGTTCGTTTGCGAAATGCGTGCTGCTGCGCTGTGTCTGCACGGTGCTCAGCTATGCGCGGATCATTCTGATCTACGCGAACAGAACAGTCCCGCTCTGGCAGTATGCGATGCTGCTGCTGACCTGCGGCGCACTGCTTGCGGCATTTTATGTGCATCTGCGGAAGGACCGCCTCCGCCTGGGCAACCGCGACACCCAGCTCGGCGAGGGCAGAAAATTTTTCATTATCACGCAGACCGTCACGGTGCTGCCGTGGGCAGGCGTTTCGGTGCTGCTCATGCTGTTCCAGATGTTCTTCTGATGGATTTGGAGTAGACCGTATGTTCGATGATTTTGCGATGATGCGGGCGGCGATCGCGCTCGCTGAGGAGGCTGCCGCAGACGGGGAAATTCCGGTCGGGGCGGTTGTCTGTGACCGGGAGACCGGCGAGATCATAGGCCGCGGCAGGAACCGACGGGAGGCCGATCATTCCCCGACGGCGCACGCGGAGATCCTCGCGATCGAGGAGGCAGCGAGAAAACGCGGCTCGTGGCGGCTTTCGGGCTGCAATCTCTATGTGACGCTGGAGCCCTGCCCGATGTGCAGCGGGGCGATCATCAATGCGCGGATCGACCGCGTGATCTTCGGCGCTTATGACGAAAAGGCGGGGGCGGTCTGCTCGGTGCAGGAGATGTTTGCGCTGCCGTACAATCACAAGCCCAGAGTGACCGCCGGGCTGCTCGAGGAGCCATGCGCGGCGCTGCTGCGCGATTTTTTTCAGGAATTGCGAAAATAAAAGGGTATGTAATTTGTTAGGTGGTCGGAAAATAAAGTTAAAACAAATAGCTTTAATTTCGCCTATATTAAAAGTTTCGCTCAAGCCTTTTCAAAGGCTTGCGGGTCGAGGTGAGTTTGCAGAGCAAACTCATAGCGAAGCAGGCGAGAGCCCT
>CAMNJD010000242.1 GCA_946540705.1 uncultured Ruminococcus sp.
GATTCTTAAGGGATAGTATCCCTTAAGCGGGGGTATGGGGGCGGCGCCCCCATTTTGAATCCGTCGGAGACACTTTCTCGACAAACTGAGTATCGCGAAGCGATACCTTATTCTATTTAACCGTTCTAAACCACCTTTTTTGTGCGAGAATCCACCAAATCTTTATTAGCCCATTCAAAAAGCACAATGGGAGCGGTCAGAAAAAATCTCCGGAGATTGCGTGCCAAGCCGTCAGGCGGGATTTCATCAGTGGTTCCTTAGAATACTTGACAAGCCGCTGCGTTTCCGATATAATAGTAAAAAAGCGGCCTGTCCGCAGAACGGAGGAACATACAATCAATGTTTGATGCAGAACAGTATCTCAAGGATTATCAGCAGCTCGAACACGGCGCCCCCCGGATCAGAGCACTCAAAAAAGCCATTCAGGCCGCGGATGAAGCCAAAAATGACGAGTGGAGCTTCCGCTTCCGCGAACGCTGCATGCACGACTCGATCTTCGACAGCGATATCGTCGATGCTATGGTGATCTTCCCGGAAATGATGGCGCTCTATGACCGCAGTGAGGAGCTTCAGGCCGATGACGAATACCGCGATAAGCTGATGTGGGCATTCAAGTGGATTCTCGGCAATGCCGCTGACTTTACCCACATTTCCCTGGAGCAGCTTGAGCATTTTCTCGAAGAATTCAGACAGCGTCTCGAAAAATACGGCTATTCCCTGCGCCCGTATTATTACCTGCGCGAGAAGATCTCCGAGGAGACCTGCCGCCCGCTGCCGGAATCGGAGTACCGGGCATATCGCAGGGAACCCGAGGATACGCTGAAGGACTGCAAAGCCTGCGAGGCCTCGCACGATGTGATGATGCAGCTCATGCTCGGCAACCGCCAGGAGGCCGAAAAGCTCAGCGAACCGCTGTTCAGCGGCGAGCTGCACTGTGCCGAGATCCCGCAGAATACCTATGCCAACTGGATCGACTACGATGTCAAAACCGGCGATTTCGGCCACGCCCGCAAGCTCGCCAGACGCCTTTACCCGATGATCAAGTACGATACCTCCATGCTGCGGGAGGTCGCCGCCCTGCTGCATATCTATGCGCATGTTGACCGGCAGATCGGCACGACCGTTTTCCGGCAAAAGCTCCCGCTCTATCTGAGCTGCCGCAATCACTGGCAGCGCTATTGCTTCGCAATGAACGCATACCGCCTGTTCAGGCATATGCAGATGGAATCGTTCAGCCTCTATCTGCCGGAGGATTTCCCGCTGTTCAAGCCCGATCACCGCTATAAGAGCGCCGAGCTGCGCGACTATTTCTATCGCGAAGCAAAGGCTCTGGCAGAGCAATTTGATGCCAGAAACGGCAATACCGGCTATACCGACCTGCTCAATGCCGAGGAACCGGAGTTCGATGAAAAGGCAGTCGATCTGATTCACGGCGATGCCGAGCAGACCCCCTCGATCATCGGCGCGGTGTGTACGGTTCTGCCGGACGAGCTGACCGTTCAGAGCGTCGCAAACAGCCTTGAGCAGGACGACTGGTGCAAGGTCGTCATGTCGCATGCCGACGAGCAGGGCTTCCTTGCATTCCAGATCGCAGTCAGCGGCGGTGAGGACATCTATCAGGTCATGCTGATGTGCCAGCCGGTGCCGCCTGTCGAGGATTTCCGCCCGGCAAGCCCTGTCTCTGACGATGTTCCCGAGGCGGTCAGAAATGCGGAGGGCGTTGTGATGTGCTTTGTGCCGTTTGAGGAAAAGCAGCCCGACCTCGCGCTGCATTTCCAGCTCCGGGTGATGCAGCGGCTCTGCCCGGGCGCTGTCGCCTTCCTTGATTATTCCCGCCGGAAGCTGCTGCCGGCCGGCTGGGTCACACTCGCAGCAAAAAGCGATGTGCCGCCGCTGGTCGATTATCTCTATAATCTTCAGCTTCACGGCACACCGGATTCCGACTATATCTGGATCACAACACAGGGGCTTCGCTGCTGCGGCCTCCGTGAGCTGGAGATCCTCGATGCGACAAAGGAAAACTACAGACGCTACTGCGATCTGCTGTGCTTTGCGGCGGAGCGGATCCTGCTGCGCGGCGAGCTGACCGATGCGAGAGCACCGTTCACAGTCCTGCGCAAGAGCGATAACAGCGCAGTCATTTGTACATGGGTCCCCGCATCCGAGGCTGAGGCTGATTATCCCGCAGACAATGCCGGCGGCATGGCTGTGCGGTCGGAGCTGCTGGACGAAAACGGCAAAAAGGAGTTCGCGGAAAATGCGGTGCTCTATCTCTATGACGGGGAATCGGAGAGCGGCGAGCCGCTGCGAAAGCGCCTGAATGCGGTCACGCCGGAGGACTTCGAGCAGTTCTGCTACGGTACGTTTATCTCGACGGCACGCAAAACTGCCGCACTTGCCAAGGAGCGCTACAGCATCCTGCGGAAGCTCTTTGCCGATATGCCGGATACGACCTATGTCTGCGTGTCCTATGAAACAGAGGATGATGAGGACGATGTCTGGATCAAGGTGACAGAGGCCGGGGAGGACAGCATCAAGGGAACGCTCGCGGGCAACTGCCTTGCGGGAAGTGCCGGGACGCCCTTTGAGACAACGCCGGAGCAGCTCACGGATTTCTCTGTGGGAATCAATGAACAGCTTACGATTCATCCGAACACGGCATATATCGCATTCGATCTCGATACCGAAGCATGACCTCCCAAAATAAGCAGTCCGCCTCCGGCATTTTTTCGGCCGGAGGCGGTTTTTATCAGTAAAAGTTATTTTTGTTGTAGTAATCATGCCGCTCCAGCACGCGGACAATGTCTTTCTCCGTGGCCTGATAGCCGCCGAGATAATACCTGTTCGGTTCTCCGTACAGACCGATTCCCCAGCTCATTGCTTCCACATACGGTGCATATGCGCGGTCCATTTCATCTTCTGTCACGCTGCGGCCGTCGATCTGATACGATATCGGATTAAAGCCCCGATAGAAAACAGTGTCCCGGACAGGGCACCCGCTGTCCAGATGATAGACATAGGTGATCTCCGCATTCGTGTCGGTGTATTCATCCCAGAACACAAAGCAGTTTTTCTTGCCGGAGGAGAATCCGAATATCCCAAAACCGTCAGTGATCTCATTGGCGCAGAACTGCCCGTTGTACATGGTGCAGATCACGTTTGTATCGTAATAATGATCGCCGACCATGTAGGAGCTGTTGACGACCATTTCCGGGATATCATCCCCGTCAATATACATCAGCATGAACTGGATGTGCCCCGGCAGGGATGTGTTCCGCAGATATGCCGCATATTCCGCATCCCATGTCTTTTGCGGGGCGGCTGTCGTTGTGACCTGCGTCACGGGCGCAGGCGGCGCAGCGGTATAGGTTTGCTGCTCCGTCACAGCGGGCGGCAGTGTTGCCTGTGACTGCACCGGCACGGCAGCAGCCTCCTGAGTTGTCTCAGTCACGGTTGTCGCTGCGGTTGTTGTCGTGGCAGCAGTCGTCGTGCGCTGCTGTGAGGTGGGTGTCGTCTGCGCAGACGATGCGGATGTATCTGCGCGGGAACTCTGCGCGCTTTGATGACCCCCGATCGAAGACTGATTGGAGAGCGCGTAGATCACAAGCAGCACGCCGATCACGCCGGCCGTGCAGATCAGCGGGATCAGCCATTTGAGATAGGAGGAGCCGTCGGCTCCCGCAGCGGCGGCGGGCTGCTTCGGATTCCCGTCAGCATTTTCAAAGGGTTCTGCGGGCTGCTGTGTTTTATAGCCGCAGTGCGCACAGTACGGCGCGTCATCGGGATTATATGCGCCGCAGTATTTACAGTACATATCGGTTCACCTCCTGACAGCATTCTCTGCTGTCTTATTTTGTGCCGAAAATGCGGTCGCCGGCATCGCCGAGCCCCGGCACGATATAAGCATTTTCATTCAGATGATCGTCCAGACAGCCGACATAAATGTCGATATCCGGATGTGCTGTCTGAAGCGCCTTCAGCCCCTCCGGAGCGGCAATGACGCACATAAACTTGATATTCGTGCAGCCCTTTGCCTTGATGAAATCGACCGCCTGGATTGCAGAGCCGCCGGTCGCGAGCATCGGGTCGGGCAGAATGACCAGACGTTCGGCGATGCCGCCGGGCAGCTTGCAGTAATACTCGTGCGGCTTGTGCGTGACCTCATCGCGGCACAGGCCGATGTGTCCGACCTTTGCGGAGGGCACCAGCGTCAGGATGCCGTCCACCATGCCCAGACCGGCGCGGAGAATCGGCACGACCGCGAGCTTCTTGCCGGTGATCATCGGCTCCATGGCCGAAGCGATCGGCGTTTTGACCGCTACGAGCTCAGTCGGCAGGTCGCGCAGTGCTTCATAGCACATGAGCAGTGCGATCTCCTCGACCAGAATACGGAAATCGCGGGTACCGGTGCGCTCGTCACGCAGCAATGTGATCTTGTGCCTGATGAGCGGATGATCCAGAATTACGGTATTTCCCATCATGATACGACCTTTCTGATTTGATTTCAGGCAGCACCGCACAGAGCCGGTTTCAGAAACCGGGACAGGCTGCTGACAGGTTACAGGCGGATTCCCCGCTTCCTGCACAGGCGGATGCAGAAGAACTGCACAGCCAGGGAAGCTGACAGCGGCAGCAGCAGGAACAGCAGCGTCACCCATGCGGAGAATCCTGCCAACGGGTTGCCGGAGAAGATGAGGAGAATATACAGCACCAGACTGAGGACGATGAACAGGATGGTTGCGGCGGGCATCAGCACGGCGGCGCTGCCTTTTTTGGTGAGCGCTTTGCCGAGCACAGCCGCCCAGAGCCCGACCGCCGGTGCGGTCAGCGCCGGAATCAGCCAGAGTGCCGTGTAATACACCGCCCCGAGATGCCGGTTCGTGACAGAGATGAAAACATCTGTCAGGATGAGCAGGATGACTGCGGCGGATAATATGAGCGCATATTTGAGGAGTGTTCTGATGGAAGGCTGATGCATCACTGAATGCTCCTTTCCGGCAGCTTCCGCTTGAGCGGGAGGGGATACGTCTGCGGCAAAAAAATACCCCGTCCGCGGGATGCAGACAAGGCTTGCGGGCAGGCGGATGTGTGCGGACTGCAAGGCTTGGCTTCGCATCGCTCAGGGGTCGCCGCGGTTATTCCTATTATACCGCAGACGGCGGTTTTTGTCAAGGGAAACGCTGATGAGGGAGCAGCGAAACGTGTACATCAATAGTACAAGAGAGGTACATGTTATTTTGGGGCTAATAACATTTGGGGTGGTTTCTGTAACAAAAAGGGTGGTTCACATTTGTTAGAATTATCGCAAATCGCTCTGCAATTTGCTTAGGGACGCCCTCTATCGCAGGGCGTCCCTCTTCCAAAAACGATCCACCGGATCGTTTTTGGAATTCACCCTTGCGGAGCTCCTTCGGTG
>CAMNJD010000243.1 GCA_946540705.1 uncultured Ruminococcus sp.
GTATGGCTTGTTAATCTTCAGGCACTCCGAAGATGCTTCCTCAATCTCCTCGTCTTTAATTAGATTCATGCATTGTAGCTTAAACATATCTGACGCACATTGAAGTAGTTGTAACGGGTTAGAATTCAGTACCTTTTCTCTTATGTTGCTAACTCTTGAATCAATTTCGGCCTTCAGTTCATCATAACGTTCACCTAATTTGGTCATCAAGTCATGATGTTGCTTGTCGGACATATTGTTTTGTGCGTAGATCACTTTACCTAATCGAGCTAGTTCGAAATAGCCATCATTATAATAGTCATCAGGTTTTATGCCTTTCATGTTATAGCCCTCCTTTTCGTTGTAAATGAGTATTGAATTTAGACGCGCTATAATCTTTGATATAAATAGATAAGGAACTCGATTCAGAATTAATTTGGAAGAAGTCTTTGTGTTTATGCTATTATACGGCGCTGCTGTTTTTTATACCATACAGTTCATGATGACATTGATCATCATTTCTTTTTCTTCCGGTCGGGATTCCGCAACCATGATCGTCAGAGCAGCGAGCGTCTGGTCTGCAATCGTCTTCTGTGTCTTGGCTTCATCAAGAAACAGCGCATCGTTCTTGTCGAGAAAGTAAAGGAACATTGCCGCCGCGATTCGTTTGTTTCCGTCAGAAAAGGAGTGGTTCTTCGCAATGAAGTACAACAGATTCGCCGCCTTTTCTTCCAGCGACGGATAGATCTCCACGCCACCGAAGACCTGATAAATGTTTGCGATGCTGCCCTTGAACGAATCGTCCTTCTCGTTTCCGAACAGCGCACTCTCCGCCGCAAACTTCATCTGGTCGATCACGTTACGGCATTCATCATATTCAAGAACATGGGTCGCTGCATTTCCTTTCGGCTTCTGCATCGTTTCATGATCGTAAGCATCCAGCAAATCAAGAGCAGCACTATATTTCTCAATTGCTGATAAAACCTGGTTCGTATCAAACTGCATACCTGTATGTTTCATAATGTGTGTATCCTCTCATATGAATTTGCTGATCCGGAAAACGATACAGCATTTTCTCCGCTTTCAAATAAAAATGATCTCATTATAGAAAAGTGTTCCTGCCGTAACAGAATTTATTTATTCCAATGCAAATTCGATCTCATCGAGTGTATCAGTAATCGCTTTGATTCTTCCGGTTTTCGTAAAGCCCATACGGCAATAAAGTCTTTCCGCGTTTACATTGTTCTCAAGGATCCATAATGAGGGAGTATCCGGACATAGACCGATTGCAAACTGCAACAATTTCGTTCCATATCCCATGTTCTGTTTTTTCGGGAGGACATAAAGATCCTCGATCAAGCTGTCTGTTACAGAAACGACACCCACAGGCGCTTCATCTATGAGCATGAAGAACTTGGTCCCTTTATTCATCTTATCGCGCATGTACCTCAGCTGCCGTTCGGGTGAATGGATTTCTATAAATTCCGGAGTACAAAAATCTCTATGTGATTCCCTCCAGGATATGGAATGGATCATTGCTGCATCCATTATATTCTGTTCGTTTACCGGTATTATCATTTTTGCCTCCGTTAATTCCGGATTATCTTAGCAACACATTTTCTAAAATCGATTTATAAAACGTGTGCGTCCTCTTATCACACAGCAAATTACTATGTATTCAAAAATATTCACGGTTCATCAGCCGTATTTTCAAAAAGCGTTTCAAAAAACGTGAGAAGTATCATGCGAGTATCTGCCAATGCCGCAAACACCGATGTGAAAATTGCGTGAAATCGCTCGAAAAGTGCCCCCATAGATAGACGCCACCCAATATCCGTTTTGACAAGCCGTTTCGGCTGATCAAAACAGGAGCATTTCACTTGCGTTCCATTTCTTGGGCAAAGTCTGCGACCTTGACGGCAGCGGCATGACAGTACTCGAAAAATTTTTTTTTGCACTGTCAAACTTCTTGCTCCGCAATCGGGAAATTTCCCGAACTCTTTGCATTTCATTTTCGTATTTCTTCCATGTATGTTTTGAATTCGATCGTACCGTCAAGTGCCTGCTGCCGGAGATCGAGCGCATAATCCGCCCAGACCTGAAACTCCGCCTGCGTCATTTTCTTTTTCAGGAAGCGTGCATAGTGCGCCTTGTATGCGCGGGAGTATGTCAGCCAGACCGGATCGTTTTTGATCTTGTCGGCGTACTTCTTCCGGTGTCCGAGATCACGGCAGCGTTTGCCGTTCATACCCTCGACCTCTCGCGTGCAGTAATCAGAATAGTATGCAGACTCAAGCAGAAAGTAGCTGCCGCAGTATCCGCAGCGTTTCGGCAGATAGTGATTCTGCAAGCCCTTGAACAATTCCACATACAGGAATGCTCCGATCGTTGTGAAATGATACTGCTCGCACAGCACAGGATGATCATTGTCATGCAGAACCTGATAGGTCATCGTCATTGTACCGGATGGTTTCAATTTGTCATACGAATGGATCAGCTTGTCGGTGTCGCGCATAAATGTTTCAAGCACCTCAGCAGTTTCTTCATTTGAGAGAAACTCGCTGCGATGATGCACACGTTCCAGAAACGGTGCGAAAACTTTTTTCACACGGATCAGATCTTCCAGAAATGTCTGATGCTCTGTGATCAGCGCTTTCAGCTCCGCATCGAATTGCAGCACTCTGTCCATATCCTCTGCTTCATCAATCTCATCAAGCGGAACACAGTCATTGCTTTTGCCGTCCGAACTCATATTGATAAGCCATTCATATTTCTCGCGCATTTCATCAAAGGAGTCTTTCCGCGGCGGCATAGAATCATAGGGCGGCAAGGATGCGATCAGCTGATACAGAACAGAAAAGAAATTGTGCGCCTGCCGGAACAACAGATTGACCGGGCGAATCTCCGAGCGCGTTTCCGGATAGTGGAGATTAACGGAATAGTGCTTGCACTGATTCAGCATGGCTGTCAGATCACCGAAGTCGCGCGACAGATACGCAAGCAGTACCTCGCCGGTTTTGTATTCTTTGCCGCGCTTGACAATGATTTGATGTTGATAGAAATAAGCGTCAATCTCGGTCATAGCATTTCATTCCTTTATTATTCTCGATTGACAGTTACACACAAATTGCAATGGTGTTTGCGTGTGGCTGACAACAGATTGCGACAAGACATTTCTCAAAGGCATATAGTCATATACGGCGGAATACAGATAATATCTTCCTTGAAGCTCAGGTTTCTCGGATGAATCACATAGCATTCACCGATTCGCGCCTTGTATTTATCCCGAAACCGTTTCAGCGATTCAATCGAATACTTCTTTCCGGATTTCACTTCGATCGGAAACATTTTATATTTCAGTTTGCTGTTGTTGGAGATCAGGAAGTCAATCTCAATATCGTTGCGGTGCTTCTCCGGATTATACTGCGTATAGAAATACAGCTTGTGACCGTTCGCAGTCAGCATCTGTGCGATTGCGTTTTCATAGAGCATTCCTTCATTCATGTTCAGCCTGTCACCGAGAATCTGCTTGTAAACCTCATCTTCCAGCAGTTCATTTTCATCAAAAGCGTGACTGACCAGAAGTCCCGTATCTCCAAGATAACATTTTACATACGCTCTGTTTTCGTTGATCGACAGTCCGACATTCGGATCATTGCAGAGAAAGCACTCGTTGGAAATCATAGAGTCGGAGAGCCAGAAGAATGTATCTTCATATTGTTCGGCTCTGCTGCCCTCAGCGACTTCATTGAATACGACACGTTTCTCATGCTGGGACAGCAATCCGGGAATCTGATCGAAAATTGAGAGCACCTTGCTTCTATATTGTGCGTCGATCTTCATGATGTCACTGCGGTACAGCGCGAGAATATCACGCTTTTCGATATCTGCTCTGTCGAAGTCTTTTCGGCTTTCCAGGAATGCAATCACACTTTGCGGCATACCGCCGACAAGCATATATTGCTTAAACAGGAGCATTGCCTTATAATGCAGTTCCGTATCCAGCGGGGCTCTGTCTGCAAAACACTTTCGGATATATCCGATGATTGTCTCTTCTCCGAGCGCTTCACAGAATTCTTCAAAATCCAGCGGGTACATCTTCATATGACGCTCTTCGGAGGGAATAACAATCCCTTTGACATTTTCTTTAATAGAGATCAGGGAACCGGTTTCAAGATAGTCATATCTGCCGTCCGCGACAAGGTATTTGATGCATTCCCTTGCTTTGGGATACATCTGCACTTCATCAAAGATGATGAGTGTTTCCCTCTCGTACAACTTAACACCGTAGTAAGTGGACAACAGCATGAAAAACGTATCGAGATCATTCATATGCTTCGCAAAATATCCCTTGACCTCATCCGGACACCGGGCGAAATCAATCAGGATATAGCTTTTGTACTCGTTTTTGCCGAATTCCTCACAAATGGTTGACTTCCCGATTCGGCGTGCGCCTTCGATCAGGAATGCTTTTTTGCCGTTCAGCTGGTTTTTCAGTTTCAGCAGCTCGCTGTAAATCTTCCGTTTCAATATCATATGATCGCCTCATTCACAATGCGCAGGATTACACTGCGTCTGGAATTACATAATGCGCAGGTTTATCGCACATTCAAAACTGCATTATGCGCAGGTTTACATCTATTATACAGTATGAAGCAGACAAAGTCAAGCGGATTTTGAAAAATAGATGTGATATGAAGAAAAAATAGACTTATACCAAAAATAGAAGTGGGAATATATGTGAATAGTGTTATGGTATCACATCTATTGACAAAACAGACGTTCTATGATACAATATGAAACACTAGCCGCAACTATATGTGCGCGCCGAAGGAGGTGAAAATCGCGCAGGACACTTACGATCTGAAAGGAGTGAACTGTGAATGGAAGAACAGGTACAGGCAGATCAGATTCAGACAGAACAGATTACGACACAATCGGAACCGGACGAACCGGTACAAACCGCATTTCCGGATTTCCCGGCATGGGCGATCAACGAGAAGTCGATTCATGAGATACGCTTCTGCAATGCGTATCGGGAGCTGCATCCGATGAAGTGTATCAATGGGCGGTTCTATGACATGGACGGCGCAGTGTCGGATGACATCATCCGCGCTGAGATCGCCGGAATGCTGACGCCGTTTTATGCGACGGGGATTTTCCAGAAGGTCCGCAATCTGATCGAGACGCTGCGTATGGTCTGTTTCAGCGAGCCGATCACGATTGCGCCGGATGAGATTCACCTGATGAACGGTGTCCTCAAAACGGACGGAACATGGAAGGAGGAAAAACAGTTTTGCATCAACCGGCTGCGGGTATGCTATGAGCCTGACTCACCCCATCGACCGAAGCGCTTTCTGTCATTTCTGAACGAACTTCTCGAACCGGAGGACATCCTCACATTGCAGGAGTATCTTGGCTATTGTCTAATTCCGTCCACAAAGGCGCAGTGTATGCTGTTCCTGATCGGGAACGGCGGAGAGGGCAAATCACGCATCGGCTGTGTGCTGCGGGAAATCTTCGGTGATGCAATGATGGAAGCAAAGTTTCAGCGCGTTGGAAACGACCGGTTCTTTACCGCGAATCTGGTGGACAAGCTGATTTGTCTGGATGATGACATGGAACTGTCTGCATTGAAGTCTACGGCAGACATCAAAAAGCTGGTGACTGCGGAAATACCGGTGGATGTAGAAATCAAGGGCAAGCAGAGTTTCCAGACAACGCTGCACGCTCGCTTTCTGGCATTCGGCAACGGTTCTCCGAAAGCACTTTACGACAAATCAGACGGTTTTGCAAGACGACTGCTGATTCTGACAACCAAACCCAAACCGGAAGGGAGAAAGGATGATCCTTTTCTTGCAGAGAAACTCAAAGCTGAGAAAAATGCTGTCTTTCGCTGGATGTTTGAGGGCTTGCAGCGTCTGCTGCGAAACAATTACCGCTTTACGCTTTCCGACAAAACACGCCGCAACATTCGGGATTCCGTTGCGGACAACTGCAATGCGTTTGACTTTCTGGCAGACCAGTCCGCGGCGGTATTCGGGACAGAGTTCAGTGTGACCTGCTCCGATCTGTACGGGGTATATGAATGGTGGTGCCGTGACAATGCGCTGACTGCATTGAAGCGGGATTCATTCATTTCCATCCTGAAAGCCAATGCGAACAAATGGAACATCAGCTACGATTATAATGTCATCAACGATCAGGGGAAGCGTGTGCGCGGATTCAAGGGCATGAAAACCGTATATAAGGTTCGCCCGACAGTCGGCGTGTAAGCGTGTAATTGACGGAAGTACTGTTATTCCGGCGTGTAGAAATGCGTGTGCTTACACCGTGTTACACGAAATGATACACGCGCTGAAATCCTGCTAGCGGGTACAATACACGCCTACACGCCGAAACAGGCAGTATTCTTTTCAAATAGGCTTTACTTTTTCTGGAAAATGGTGTATACTGTAAATGGATGTTTGAGTATACACCTGTTTGAAAGGAGTATACTTATGGCAAGTGCAAAAAAGCTCCCGTCCGGAAACTGGCGGATTCAGGTGTTTGTCGGCAAAAACGCTGACGGCAGCAATATCATGAAGTCCTTTACAGCACCGACCCGCTGGGAAGCTGAAAGAACAGCCGCCCAATTCATTGAAGAAGGCAGAAAGGAAAAGCAGAAGTTCACAGTCGCACAGGCGCTCGACGGCTATATCTCGCTGAAAAGCAATGTGCTCTCTCCGTCCACGATTCGCGGATACGGCATTCTTCGCCGGAACCGTCTGCAAAGTCTGATGTCGCTGGATATCCATGAAGTCAACAGCTTCACGATGCAGCAGGCGATCAATGAAGATGCCGCGACAGTCGGTGCAAAGACCATCAATGAAGCAAAGAATCTGGTTCTGACCGCGCTGAAACTCTACGGTGTCAAGCCGGATATCTGCGTGACGCTGCCCGCGAAACAGCCGACGATCAAGAATCTCCCGACCGCTGAAGAGTTCATCAATATTATCCGCGGAACCGATATTGAGCTCCCCTGTCTGCTGGCAGTCTGGCTCAGTCTTCGTATCAGCGAAGTGCGCGGTTTGCAGTTCGGTGATATCGGCAAGGACAACCGCGTTACGGTTCGCCGCAGCAAGCTCTATTTTGACGGTGCCGATCATGTCCGCAATGTCAACAAGACCTTCAAGTCTACCCGTATGCTGAAGGTGCCGCCTTATCTTCTCGATCTGATCAACGCGGTGCCGCATCAGTCTGATGAGGATTTCATCGTTCAGATGGGGTATCAGCAGATCCGGAATCATATGACCGCGCTGCTCAGGGAACACGATCTCTATATGACTTTTCATGATCTGCGGCACTTGAACGCCAGCGTAATGCTTGCGCTCGGTATCCCGGACAAGTACGCAATGGAGCGCGGAGGCTGGGCGACCAATTCGACTTTGAAGAACGTCTATCAGCACACCTTCTCCGCTGAACGCGATCAGGTTGATGAGAAGATCGACAATTATTTCAACGGTATTCTTGGCTGCTGATGCTGCAATCAGTTCACACGACTGCGCCGGAGTTCACACGAGTTCACACGGGAGTTCACACGAATTACGTTTATACATTTTTTGAGCGAAAAGTTCACACATTAGTTCACACGCCGTTTGCAAAAACACGCTGATTCGAGAAATTTCGCATATTATACAATCTTCGAATCCCTCTCTTTCCGCTTTTGTGAAATGTCCTAGATGCGTGAAAATCAAGCATCTAGGACATTTTCATTATCTTTGGACAAGAAATCTTTTTCCGAAAAAAGAACCAAAATACCGTATTTTGAGCCCATTTTCAGGGGTAGTTCCCACGAGAGTTCCCACTAAATCAGTTCCCACAAAACGCATACACTAGCCCTCAATCATGTGGAAACTTTCGCAGGTACGTCGTTTTTATAACCTAATTCAGTGGGAACCGCTTTCCCCCTGATTTACCCGGTTCCCAAAGACCAAACCGGTATTCGCGTGTTGTAAAAAATGACGAATATGCCACCCCATCCTACAACTGAATATTTCCTTATCCGCCCGATTTTTCGACCATGAAAAACCGGGCTTTTTCTTTGCCCATTCGCCGGGGGTGATGCCAATGTAGACCGATACTCGACCAATCAGCCGCCTGCGATGAAGCAGGCAGAAACCCGAAAACGGCTCTGACCGTGAGCCGTCCAATCAATCAGGAGGTAATGCAATGGAACAGATTATTATGACGCTGAAACTTTACTCGATGCCTGCTGCTGCCGCCAAACTCGGTTACAGTGTGCCGTTCATGAACGAAATCTGCAAACGCGCCTTTTGCAGCCGCCGCCCGTTCTTCGTGCTGAAAGACGAAAACGGCAAGTATTTCGTGGAAGCAGACAGCCTGCACCGCTACATCAATACCTGCCCCGACTTCAATCCCTATGAGATTCCCGGTGTCTACGAGCCGGATTCTGACGATGACGATGCGCCGCTGGACGATACCGTCTTCATGCTGAATGAGGATATGCTCCCGCAGGTCTGCGGTGTGAAGGTCGATGAAGAATGCGCCCCGCTGATTGCCTATCGCAGAGATGAAATCGCCTATCAGGAGCGCGTTGTCACCGAAATCGAGAAGCTGATGCAGTCCGCAGTTGACAGAATTGACTTCTGATGCAACGCTACCGGCAAAAATCCTCTCTTTTCTTTCGACTGAATCTTGCCGATACTCCCTCCTTCAACTGAATATTTCCGCGAGCCAGATATTATGATGCCTTCTACTATCTATAATATCTGGCTCTTTTTTTGTCCCATTGAGAATTGAGGTGATGCGTATGGACAATCAAATTATCTGTGCAGATGCACTGGACGGGCTGCGCTCTCTGCCGGACGGCTGCATCTCGATGTGCGTAACGAGCCCGCCCTACTATGGTCTGCGGGATTACGGCATCGACGGGCAGATCGGCACGGAGCAGTCTCCGGCTGCATACATAGCACGGCTGACCGAAGTATTCCGTGAGGTGCGCCGTGTCCTGCGGGATGACGGGACGCTGTGGCTCAATATCGCAGATAGCTACGCAGGCAGCGGCAAAGGGCTGTGGAGCCGTCCGGTCGCAGAGCAGCCGCCGAGCAAACAGGCATATTTGCAGGAAACTGGCAGTGTTCCGGCAGATATGCCGGTCATGTGGGACGGCATCAAACCGAAAGATATGATCGGCATTCCGTGGATGCTGGCGTTTGCACTGCGCAGGGATGGCTGGTATCTCCGCAGCGATATTATCTGGAACAAGATCAACTGTCTGCCGGAAAGCGTTTCGGACCGTCCGACGAAATCCTATGAGCATCTGTTTTTGCTCGCCAAGTCGCGGAGCTACTATTATAATTCGGACGCAATCAAGGAGCCGATCACGGACAGCAGCCGTGCGAGATATGAGCATGGTCGTTCCGAAGATAACAAATACCATGCTTTCTGCTCGGTGCAGACAATCAACGGCAGCGACTATTTTGAGCGGATGCAAGGCAGGGAAACTCGGAATAAGCGGGATGTGTGGCACATCAGCACAAACAGCTTCCGCATGAACGGGCATTTTGCGATGTTCCCCGAAAAACTGGTCGAGCCTTGTATTCTTGCCGGTTCTGCGGCGGGTGACACGGTGCTTGATCCCTTTTTCGGCAGCGGCACAACCGGTGCAGTCGCAAAGCGGCTTGGTCGCCGGTACATCGGCATTGACATCAATCCGGAATACTGCCGCAAGGCGCAGGAACGGATTGACGAGATACCGGAACCGATATTACGAGAGGAGGAATGACGCATGAATATGAGCGAAGATGTGACCGCTGTTTCAATGCAGGTGTCTGAAAAAGCAGCAGAAGCGGCACTCGCGGGATTCAAGTCTGTGCTTGATTCAGTCGGCAGACTGTTCCGCGAGCTGCTCGGCATGGAGCATGACCGCGCCAGAGCAAAGGCGCAGATCAAGGCATCGAAAAGCAGCGGGCAAGGAGCAGACAAAGGCAAGCAGCGAGAATTAACTTCGACGAATCTGACGAGCATCAAGCCCGGCGAGGTATCCTTGAAAGACCTTGCCGAAAATGCCCGCAGCACCGGCGAATCGCTGTCGGTTTCGCAGCACGGATTCTCACAGGAGGACCGAAAAGCAATCGCCCGCGCCGCGAAAAAATACGGCATCCCCGTTGCTTTCTCGAATACAAAAGGCAAAAACAACCTTTATGCCAATGTCCGCAGCGGTGATCTGCCCATTTTCAAGCAAATCTGCACGGAATGTATCCGTGAAAAGATTGCAGAAAAGCCGGAAACACTCGGCAATTTCAAGGTGCAGCCGTGGGAAGTGCCGCACATGACCGCCATGCTGAAAGCCCACGATCTGCCCGCAGTATTCGTCGAAACCAAGAACGGCGAGCAGTATTGCCTGCATGATGTGAAACAAGCGGATGCGGTTCGCATTGTCCGCGAGGAATTTGTCGCCAAATGCAAGGAGGTCGAAAAGCAGTTTTCCTTTGACCGCGATGAATCGGGCTTCTATACGCTGAAAGATCTGCATTCCGGCAAGGAGATTTCGTTCGACCAAGTGCCGGACAAGGCGACACTCTCCCGCCAGATTCAGGCGCAGTTCGGCTATGATGCAGTCAAGGCTGATCTCGCCGCGGCGAAATTCGGAGAAGAAACGCTGAAAGGCAAAGAAAAGCAGCAGTTTTTCAGCGGCAGTGCGCAGCAGGAGTTTTCCCGCATCGAAGCAAATGTCACGCTGGAGGGCGAAAGCGTTTATGCCAAGCCGTATAGCTGCTGGTATGTGCAGCCGAAAAAGGACGAAAAGCCGCGTGTGATGTTCCGCGATCATGACGGCAACTTTGCGATTCTGGAACCGCAGAAAATGTCCCGCAAGTCCATGCGCGAGGTACTGACCGAACAGCTCGGCATCACTGAGCGCAGAACGCTCGATGCTCTGACCGATAAGGCAGACCGCGTTGCAGACTTCTATGCGCGGCAGGATACCGCGCTGCTGTCCGCAGACCGCACATTCAATATGGAGGACTTTGAGCCGGACAAAATCGTCGAGCACAAGTATACCGGTGCAAGCGGCATGGAGTATGTCACAAAGCAGAAACCGCTGGATTCCGTCGAAAACAGCATCAAGCGCACCGGCGTGGATTCGTTCACGGTCAGCACCGTGTTTCGGTCAACCGAGATTATCGACAAGGGCGATTCTGTCCCGCATGAGAAAACGGAGCATCTGGATTTTTCGCTGTCGGACAAGAAGAAAACTCTGCACTTCCTTTCCGCAATGTATATGGATGCAGGCATGAACGAAGCGGACGCCAAAGCAATGGCAAAGGAGGTTTACAGCAAGGCAGCGGCGCAGAGCCCGGAAACCGTGGTGCGAATCGAGGAAGTCACGCGGGATTCCATGACAGTCGCCTACGGCAAAGCATCGGTTGTGCTGTCCACGGCGGACCGGCAGGCCGCAGCGGAAAAGATCGCCGGTCTTGGCGTATCCCCGCAGACGGCGGAAACGCTGGTGGACAAAGCGCAGGAAATTCGCGTCGATGCTGTCAAGGAGCGTGTTGCGGCGGTGCAGGCGCAGCAGACGGATTTCAATTCTGCGATGAATCATCTGACTGACCGCGAGGAGCGCAGTATCGACAGCATGATTGTTTGCAGCGCGGCAGAACCGCAGAAACATATCGTGGTGGAGGGAGGTCACAATGGCTCGCGTGTGGTGCATGATTATTCTGTGTTCAATGGCAGCGACCTCCGCGCAAAATTCTCGGATGCGGAAACGACGAACGCGGAGGGCAAACCTGTAAGCGGAGAGGACGGCAAGACCGCGTGGACGGAGCTCAAAGCCGAAATGCTCGCAGCGTCCGGCATGGACAAGGATG
>CAMNJD010000244.1 GCA_946540705.1 uncultured Ruminococcus sp.
TTCAGCGCACCGTTCATCATCACGGACGGAGGGCCTCGCGGTGCAACAACCTTCCTTTCGCTGCTGATGTACCGCAGTGCCTTTACCGCCAATGAAATGGGCTATGCATCGGCGCTGGCGTGGGTCATGTTCCTGCTCTCCGCAGCATTCAGTGCGCTGTTTCTGCTTGCAGGCCGCAGACTGGTCTATTTCGCAGATGAGGAGGCCGAGTCATGAGGCGGTACAGGCGTGTGCTGCGAATGCTGGTGATCGCGGCGGGAGCGATCCTGATGATCTACCCGCTGCTCTGGCTCTGTACCGCGACAGTCCGCAGCAATACCGACCTGTTTTCCGGCGCGGGAATCCTTCCAAAGCAGGTTGATTTCTCCGGCTGGAAACGGGCATTTTCCTCATACGGCGGACAGATCTCGCTGCTTGGCGCGATGTGCAATACATATCTGTACGCGATTCCGAAGGTGCTGCTGACACTGATTTCTGTGACGCTGACCGCATACGGCTTCAGCAGGTTCCGATTTACAGGGCGGCGCACACTGATGCTTTGTATGTTTGCGACACTGTTCCTGCCGCAGACAGTGCTGTATGTTCCGCAGTTCGTGATGTTCACAAAACTTGGCTGGGTTGATTCTCCGGCGTATCTTCCGCTGATCACACCGTCTGCACTGGCAGGGGATACGGTTCTGGTTGTCATGCTGATGCAGTTTATCCGGGGTATTCCGAAAACATACGATGAGGCGGCGAGGCTGGACGGATGCAATTCGCTTCAGACACTCTGGTATGTGCTGGTACCTCTGCTGCGTCCTGTTCTGATTTCCTGCGGCCTGATTCAGCTTCTTCATACGCTCAATGATTACATGGGCCCGCTGCTGTATGTAAAAACGCCGCCGCGCTATCCGATATCAGTCTTTGTCAAGCTCTCAATGGACGCAGACAGCGGTTTCGACTGGAACCGTGTGCTGGCAGTCTGCTGCGCGGCCATGCTGCCGCAGGTGATTTTGTATTTCATAGCACAGCGCTTCACAACGCCGGAAGCAGGCGGTATCAAAGAATAAAGGAACGGGGAGAAAACCGATGCGGCTTTCTCCCCGTTTGGGTTATTCCTTCATGCGTTTGACCTGATTCTTGTATTCTTCCTCCGTCAGGACTCCGTCATCAAAGAGCTGCTTCAGCTTCGCAATCTCATCCGCCACAGACTGATTGAGCGCCTTTTCGCTGCTCTTATCAGCAATCTCTGCTGCGGGATTCTCAGAGATCTCCGCCTCAGCCGCAGTGGTCTTTCTGACTGCGGGAACCAGCCACTTACGGATCAGCCAGTCACCGCCGGAGTAGACGACCTGAATCGCCAGCGCAACACCCATTGCGCTGAAAAACACCTTCGGGATAACCTGATAAGCATGCGAGCAGCGCTCAGCAACAGTCAGGTACCGCGGGCAGAATTCCTGATAGTAGATCGTATCAAAGGTGTAGGAAACAAGGTAGCAGGCAAATGTTGCCTCACTGATAAACTTTACAACTTTAATGAGCTTCTGATTCTTGCTTGTGATATCGAAGAAGATGAGGAACAGCATCGCGCTGCACAGAGCAACCGGCCAGGAACCATAGTCGTTATAGTGCTTGGAGAGCATCACATAGTTGTTTTCCTCATTCAGCAGCGACTGGTTATAAGTCGTATTGGAAACCCATGCCAGTCCGATCGCAAACATTACAATGAAATATGCCTTGTTTGCAAGCGTGCGCTTCGGCGGATATTCTCGGATATATGCACCGATCAGATAATATGCGATCGGGTAGCAGCGAACGAAATAGCCGGGGAACAAACGGATCTGCGTCGCATCCTCGAATCCGACGAAAAAGCTCTGCGAAACAACCGTGATAACCAGTGTCGTGATGAGCATGATCTGTTTTTGCTTCTTGTCCTTCAATCCGTTGAATGCCAGATTGACGAACGGAATGATCAGGAACATGCAGAAATAGTATTCTACGTACCATGCATACTGCGCATCGGTGAACATGAACAGTCCGCGGATAAACACCCAGGCACTGTAGCCGCCGTAGGGGATATCGTACTTGTTCGGCCAATGCTGATGGTCGAATGCATAACAGATGACACTGCAAATGATATAGACAATCAGAACACGGAGAATGCCGAGATAATATTTTTTGCTGAGGGTTTTATTCTTCATCAGATAGCCGGTGGTGATCATGAACAGCGGAACGCAGCAGTATGCTGCCCAACGGCAGAAGATCGCACCCTGACCGAAATCTCTGGTGATCGGTTCGCTGTAAAAGCCGCTGTAGAGGAAGAAATGCACGCAGACGACCAACATGCACGCCAGAATCTTGACAATGTCAATTCCGATAAAACGCGGTTTGCCTTCCTGTATCACAGGCGGCTTTGAGACTTGAACTTCCATTTGCAAAAACTCCTTTGTATTACAATACTAATTTGGTATCCCGCCGCAAAATGCAGCACAGAAAACCGTTTCCTTATATAGACAGGAAAAGTTCCTGACCGGTTACACCGGAGCAACGATTCCAGATTTAAGGCTCATTCAGCGAGCCGGCGCTGACCAGCGCTTCCTCTGCGGTTTGCAGCAGCAGCTCGGAATTATCATCACCGCCCATGATCCGTGCAATTTCTGCGATTCGTGCGGCCTTATCCAGCACTTTTACTTCTGTACGGGTCGAGGTATCCGTGCTGTGCTTTTCAATCAGCAAATGATGTGTTGCCTGTGTTGCAAGCTGTGCCAGATGCGTCACACAGATGATCTGATGATGCTTTGACAGCGCACGGAGCTTCAGGCCGATCTTTTGCGCGGCCTTACCGCTGACGCCCGTGTCGATCTCGTCAAAGATCAGTGTGGGGATCGAATCTCTCTCCGCCAGTACAGCCTTCAGCGCAAGCATCATGCGAGAGAGCTCACCGCCTGACGCGATCTGTGCGATTGGCTTGGGAGGCTCGCCCGGGTTTGCGGAGATCAGAAACTCCGCATGATCCATGCCGTTCGGTGTCAGCTTTCCCTGTGTCAGCGCAACTGACAGCTTCACTCGCGGCATATTCAGCTCTGCAAGCTCCTCACCGACACGCCGGGAAAACTGTTCTGCAAGCTGCTGTCGGTGTGCAGTCAGCTTTTTCGCCAGTTCCGTGACGCGATGCAGGCGCTCGGAACGCTCCTGCGAGAGCTTTGTCAGCCGGTCGGCATCGGTTTCGATCGCTTCGACCTCTTTCAGCGCATTGTCATAAATTGAGCGCAGTCCGTCGGCGTCAGTATGATACCGGATTGTCATAGTGTTCACAGCATTTCTGCGGTCGTTGAGCTTTGCAAACTCAGCAGGGGAGAGCTGTCCGCCGGTGAACACGGCGGTTTCGTCGGCGATATCACGCAGTTCAATATTCAGCGCACGAAGCCGCTCAGCAAGCGGTTCTGCCTCAGAATCTTCATCTGCAAGCCGGTCAAGCTGATCGCAGGCAAGCGCCAGGGCATCCGAAATATTCTCATCGCCCTTTATCAGCATCTGCACGACAGTTTCCGCAAGCGAAGCAGTATCCTCTGCGCGGCTGGCAGACTGAAATTGTGATTCCAGCAGCACGTCCTCCTGCGGCTGCGGATCCAGCTCACCGATCTCCGAAATCGTTTCCTGTAATTCCCGCAGACGCGCCAGCTTATCCTGTTCCGCTTTTTTGAGCTGTGTCAGTGTTCTGGCACAGGCCTGAAGCTGATGAAATTCCTGCCGGTATTCCTCCAGCAGTGAGCAGTCATCGCCGAACTGATCAAGCACATCGAGATGCCGTTCCGGCCGCAGCAAAATCTGATTGTCATGCTGTCCGTGGATATTGACCAAAGTCTCACCCAGAGCGCGAAGCAGTGCGGCGGGAGCAGATTTTCCGTTGACACGGCCGATGCTTCCGCCGTCAGCGGAGATCTCGCGGGTCAGAAGCAGCTCGTCATCTTCGCTGCTGACATGAAATTCCGAAAGCACAGCTCTGGTCTCATCAGAGAGCGGTGAGAACAATGCCGTGACAGTCGCACGCTTGCAGCCGGTTCTGACAAGATCCTTGCTTGTGCGCTGTCCCAGAACGGCCTGTATACCGTGAATCAGTATGGATTTACCTGCACCGGTCTCACCGGTGAACGCATTGAATCCGGATTCCAGCGGGATCACTGCGGACTCAATCACTGCCAGATTTTCAATAGAGAGTTCCCTTAACATTCCTTACCCCCAGATGTGGGATTCCAGTTGATGCACAAGCTGTTTGGCACTGACTTCCGATCGTGTCAGTATAAAAATAGTGTCATCTCCGGCGATCGTTCCGACAATTTCCGGAAGCTGGAGCTTATCCAGAACAGAGCATGCTGCCTGTGCAGTGCCGGGCTGGCAAGTGATGACAACCGTGTTCATCGCAAAGTCGATCTTCTGAACAACATCCGTCATCAGATTGCTGGCCGCAGGTGCAGCAGCAGGCGATTTCGCATAACAGTTCCGGCCCCCGGAGGTTCGCTTTTTCCGGAGCTTTAGCTGTCGGATATCACGCGAGATCGTGGCCTGTGTCACAGGAAAGCCCTGTTTCTCGAGCAGCTCGCGTAGCATCTCCTGTGTCGTGACCTCATTGGTCTGAATGAGTTGTAAAATCATTTCATGTCTGGCATTGGGCATTCTCATTGCCCTCCTTTTTCTTGTCATTTCTACGCTGAGGCAATGCATAAATCACTGCAGCAGTTCATTCGTCAAGCGCTTTCAAGGGCTGCATCAGCTTACCTCTGAGCGCATCATAAAATGCATGTCCTTTGCAGTTCACAAAAGGCATAGCATAAGCGGAGCGCGTTACCGAGAACGACTGTGCATTATGCAGGACGGCTGACTGTGTTCCGTCGATATGCACGGTCAGACCGCCGTCGCCTGCGCCGCGGTAAGTCACGCGGATGCTGCGCTGCGGCGCAAAAAGCATCGGGCGTGCAAACAGCGAATGCGGACAGATCAGATTCATCTCAATCAGCGACAGATCCGGTTCGATCACCGGGCCGCCGGCAGAAAGCGCATAGGCCGTGGAGCCGGTCGGCGTAGAGAAAATGATGCCGTCTGCGCGGTAAACACCGATCTCTTTATCATCGACCGAAACGGTAAAATCGCAGATCTTACCGTTTAACCGGGAGGCGAAAATATCATTCAGCGCATGGGAAACTGCGCCGTCATGCGCACCGTCGCGAATAGCCGTTTGCAGCAGCATTCGTTCGCTGATTTCATACTGTCCGGATTCCAGCCGGTCGAGCATATAAAGCTCATCGGCCTCAAATGCCGCAAGAAATCCGAGCGTTCCTGTGTTGATTCCTACGATCTTCGCGGGTATCGTGTGATTGATTTCAGCATCCAGCAGCAGTTTTTTGGCGCATTGCAGGATCGTTCCGTCACCGCCGACCGCAATCGCAAAATCCGTGCCGGAAAGGAGCTGTTGATCCGGCAGAAAGCGAATGCCGGAGATCTCAGAAAATCTTTCCGCATCAGCTTCCGGCATACAGACCTCAGCGCCGTTTTTCAGCAGTCGTTTTGCTGCATCGGCGGCGGTCTGAAATGCATCCCGCTTGGAAAGATTCGGAAACAGAACATATTTCATGGTTAATTCCTTTATCATCAGCCGGTTCGCGCTAATTTTCTGAGGTAGAGCAGATATTCTGTATTCCCGCTGCCGCCTTTGATGGGCGATTCACAGTCAGAAACCGGAACCAGTCCGTTCTGCGCAGCATGATCGCGAATGTCCCGCAGCACACGCTGCCGGATCTTTTCATCCCGGACAACGCCGTGCTTATTCAGCGCGTTTCTGCCTGCCTCAAACTGCGGTTTGACCAGCAGAACAGCAGTGCCCTGATCCGTCAGCAGAGGGGGCAGCAGCGGAATTATCTGCTTCAATGAAATAAATGATACATCACATGCAGCAAAATCAACCGGCAGTCCGTTCGTATCCGGCGGCAAATCGCGCAGATCTGTACCCTCCATTGCAGTGACACGCGGATCATTCCGCAGCACTTCTGCAAGCTGACCGTGACCGACGTCAACTGCAAGCACGGATACTGCGCCGTTCTGAAGCATACAGTCGGTAAAGCCGCCTGTCGAAGCGCCGATATCGAGACATCGCAGACCGTTCAGCGCGATCCTGAATTCTGCCAGTGCAAAGCTGAGCTTATAGCCGCCGCGCCCGACAAAGGGCAGGGGATTGGTCACATGAAGCTCGTCCGAATCAGTGACCTTCTGTGACGCTTTCAGGCAGACCAGTCCGTTGACCGTCACATTTCCGTCTGAGATCAGCGCCTGTGCGCGGCTGCGCGTCTCGCATAACCCCCTTGCAGCGAGCTCTGCATCCAGACGCCCGCTCATGTGCTCAGCTCCCGCAGCTTCTGCGCCATTTGTGCCGCAGTGAAGCCGCATTGTTCCAGACAAATCTCAACCGCAGCCTGCGGGACAAATCCGTCGATTGCCTGACAGCGGAACCGTCCGCGATAATCGTTTTCAAAGAGCTTTGCGGCGAATTTTTCGCCGATACCGCCGCTGCGGCTGCCCTCTTCAAAGAAGCAGACCGCATCATACTGCATCGCGATCTTCACGATCTCATCAGCAATCGGAAATACCGTTGTCAGCTTCAGAAGACCGCAGGGGATTCCTTCGTGCTTCAGTTGTTCTGCCGCACGGAAGGCTGCTCCGGCGATCCTGCCGTAGGTGACAGCCAGAATCCCGCTTCCCGGGATATGCGTATAGTTGATATCGGGAGCAAGCGGGAATTCCGGTTCTTCCTGTCCGCGCGGATATCTAACCGCAGTCAGCGAGCGGTCGCGGTACAGCGCTGCATTCAGGCAGAGCTTCAGCTCATCATAAGTCGCCGGCGAATAGATCCTGCATCCCGGAATTGCACTGAGCAGCGGGATATCAAAGATGCCCTGATGCGTTTCACCGTCCTCACCGACCAGTCCTGCGCGGTCAACACCCAGCACCACATGCAGATTTGCGATTGCGGTATCATGGATCAACTGATCAAAGGCACGCTGTAAAAATGTCGAATATACCGCAAAAACCGGG
>CAMNJD010000245.1 GCA_946540705.1 uncultured Ruminococcus sp.
AAATAGCATCGCGAAGCGATACCTTATTCTATTTAACCGTTCTAAACCACCTTTTTTGTGCGAGAATCCACCCAAATCTTTATTAGCCCCTTTCATTTTACACCCTGCGCTGAGCAAAGTCATCCCCTGCTGTTTACATAAAATTCACAGAATTTTAATCGTTTTTTTTTTTTTTTTGATACAATTGATTCAACAGTATCAACAACTGTTCTATTTATTAGTGTCCTGCTATTTTGCCAACCAATTGAACAAATGAAGGAAGGTCGATCATATGAAAAAGCGAAAGCTGTTCAGTTTGCTATGCGGTGTTATGCTTGGGTTCTCCTGCTTTTCTTCCGGTTTCGCTTACGCAGAAGATACAGAACCGGAGGTTTCTGTCTGGGACGGAAAGAACGTCGACAAAACATGGTATGATGATGAGGAAAAAGAATTTCATATTACTTCAGCCTCGCAACTTGCAGGTTTCTTTTCTTTGGTAGAGGCTGGCAACTGGTTCAAAAATTGTACTATCTATCTGGACAATGACTTCGATATGAATCATATTCAAAATTACGCAAATATTGGAGGTGTTTTTAAAGGTATTCTTAAAGGCAATCATCATACAATTTTCAACTATTATCGTACGATCGCCCACAATTCTAACAAGAATTTTGATCAGTGCTCCTTAGAAGATTACTGGAGCTCTTATGTTGATTATTCATTAACATGCGATGTCATCGGTGGTCTGTTTAGTACAATGGAAGGTGAAATATCTGACCTGAATTTAGACGGAGGTTGTGAAATAATAGACACAAATGGTTCTCACCACGTCTTAACAGTCGGTGGAATTTGTGGTGTATGTAGAGGAACAATAAAGAATTGTAATATTTCAAACTCCACAGTAGCTATAAGAGTCAATAACCTTTCTAAAGCCACTTATTCTTATACCTATCTAAATTCTGATAATAGAGCTGGCCGAAATGAGATTTTTGTTGGTGGAATAGGTTGTATTACAGGGTGTGCCGAAAAAGCAAACATCATTTCATGTAGCAGTTCATCAAATGAAATTGTGTATATAAAAGGTTCCGCAGAAAAAAATTTTTATGCTAGCTTTGATACAGCAGGAATATGTTGGATGGCAAAGGATAGTACTATTAGTTGCTGCTCATGTAATTATACTGATATTAAAGGTGCAGATAACAAAGCAGGATTAACAACTAGTGGGACATATCTTACAGGAAGCGTTGTCAATACAATTGCAGTAGGATGTCGAAATAGTCAGGTGAATTGTTGCTATGGATACGGGTCGCTTTGTTATGACGTATCGGATAGTATTTTTTCAGCTTGTTATCAGACATGTAGTACTCAATCAATGTTAAACCGCGCACGAAACTGTGTAATAATTCATACCTACAGCACAGGTGCAACAATGAATGACGGCAGCAAAAACCGTATTGTTGATTCTTATTGCCTGGCAGGAAGCATTACGAAGAATCAAGGTGGAGGTGTTCCCATAACAAAAAGCGCTGTAAATATGCAAAAGCAGGAATTTGCCGAAAGGCTTGGATATCCGTTTGTATATTCCGAAAATGATTATCCGAAGCTTGCTTGTGAAAAAGGCGAGATTCTCGAAGGGAAAACAATTTTGTTTGGCGATGTAAATTGGGATCAGAAGGTCGATATTGAGGATATAAAAGCCTTGGAGGAGTTCTTATTATCCGGTGCTGACCCGGCAAGCAAAATCCTCGCTGATCTGGATTACAACGGCAAACTGAACGCCATTGATTTGACCCTGCTGAAGCAGATGATTATCCAGTAAAACAAAGCGAACGGAGGAGCCGTGTACGCGGCTCCTTCAGCGAAAACAGTCATTTCTTCCTGCCGCGGCTGCTCATGCCGCGGCACTTGCATTTTTCAGCGAAATATGGTATACTGTAGGCGAAAGGCTTGCATTCCGCAGCCCGCCGAATTTCATCAAAGAGGAGAAATGAACCATGTATATCACCTGTCTTGATCTGGAAGGCGTCCTTGTACCCGAAATCTGGATTGCTTTTGCGGAGGCCAGCGGCATCCCCGAGCTGAAAAAGACAACCCGCGATGAGCCCGACTACGATAAGCTCATGCAGTATCGCCTCGCGATTCTGAAAGAACACGGCCTGGGTCTGAAGGAGATCCGCGAGACAATCGCGAAAATCGACCCGATGCCCGGCGCAAAGGCGTTTCTCGATGAGCTGCGCTCCTTTACGCAGGTGATCATCATCAGCGATACCTTCTCGCAGTTCGCAACACCGCTCATGGAAAAGCTCGGCTGGCCGACAATCTTCTGCAACTCCCTCGAGGTCGCTGAGGACGGTACAATCACCGGTTATAAAATGCGCTGCGAGAAATCCAAGCTCACGACCGTCAAGGCGCTTCAGTCAATCGGCTATCAGACGATCGCAAGCGGCGACAGCTTCAATGATCTGGGCATGATTCAGGCCAGCAAGGCAGGCTTCCTGTTCCGCAGCACCGAGCAGATCAAAAAGGATCACCCCGAGCTCCCCGCGTTTGAGACTTATGATGAGCTGCTCGCTGCAATCAAGGCTGCAATGGCAGACTGAACCGCTGTGCAAAGAAAAGGAGGATTCTGCTGTGCCGTATATCGTTGTCAAGGCTTATCCGAAGGATGAGAAGATCAAGCAGGAGGTCGCAGAGGAGATCACCCGCGTTTTTACGGAGAAATGGGGCTGCCCGCAGTCAGCAGTCACGGTGAAGATCGAGGAATTCGCACCGGACGACTGGCAGCGTGAGGTCAAGGAGAAGGAGATCGACCCGCAGGCCGGTGACATGCTCATTCTCGAAGGAGAAAAACAGTTCTGAATATGAGAAAACCGCCTGAGATCCGTTTTCGGTCTCAGGCGGCTTTTTTTTATACGGTGTGCGATTGCAGAGGCAGATTACTGTTGGAGGAGTGCCTTGACCTCGTCATATTCGGTCTGCACGGATTCCTGCGGCTTGCCGGTTGCAAGCGAGACAATGATGATCGCTGCAAATGCGCAGATGAATGCAGGCAGCAGCTCATAGATATCCCATGCGCCGCCCAGCGGACGAACCGCGAACTTCCAGACGAAGATCATCGCGCCGCCGACGACCAGACCGGCTGCTGCGCCCCACTTGTTCGAGCGCTTCCAGAACAGCGCTGCAAGCATGACCGGCCCGAAGGTTGCGCCGAAGCCCGCCCATGCAAAGGAAACGATCTGGAATACGGAGCTGTCCGGGTTCCATGCGAGGACAACGCCTGCCGCTGCAATCACGATCAGCACCGCACGCGCAACCAGCATCGAGGTTTTCTCGGAGAGCTTGATGCCCAGCACGCCCTTGACGATGTTCTCGGACATGCTGGAGGATGCGGCGAGAAGCTGCGAGTCTGCGGTGGACATCGTGCAGGCGAGGATGCCCGCGAAGATCAGTCCGGCGACAAGCGCCGCTGCGAAGCTGTGCTCAGAGAGCAGCATTGCCATCTTCATGATGACGCTCTCGGAATTGTTGGTATTCTTGCCGTAGAGGACGTCGATGCTGCCGTTCGCGGAGAGCTGATTGCCGATAAAGCCGATCAGAATGGCAACGCCCATTGCGATCACGACCCAGATGCTTGCGATTCTGCGGGAGGTCTTGACCTTTTTGTCATCCTCGATCGCCATGAAGCGCAGCAGGATGTGCGGCATGCCGAAGTAGCCAAGTCCCCATGCCAGCGTCGAAACGATCGGGAGGAAGCCGTAGCCAATGCCGTTTGTGAATTCGCCGGTTTCGGTGCTGAAGCTGCGGGTCGTTGTCATGTGCAGATAGTCGGGAATCGTCTTTGCATTGTCCACGACCGCATCCCAGCCGCCGGCGGTGTGAATGCCGAACAGCACGATGATGACGAGCGCTGCCGTCATGACGATGCTCTGAATGAGGTCGGTGAAGCTGGCAGCGAGGAAGCCGCCCATGCTGGTGTAGGCGATGATGATGACCGCGCTGACGATCATAGCGAGGTGATAATCCCAGCCAAAGAGCGTGCCGAACAGCTTTCCGCAGGCGGAGAAGCCCGATGCGGTATACGGCACGAAGAAGATCAGGATAATCAGTGCCGAAATGCCCGAAAGCAGGTGGTTTTTGTCATGATAGCGGTCGGAGAAGAAGTCCGGCAGCGTGATCGAGTTGGTTTTCTGCGAATAGATGCGCAGTCTGCGCGCAACAAAGAGCCAGTTGAGGTATGTACCTGCCGCAAGGCCGATCGCGGTCCAGCCGACCTCGGCCGCGCCGCAGAGGTACGCCAGACCCGGCAGTCCCATGAGCAGATAGGAGCTCATGTCGGAGGCTTCAGCGCTCATCGCGGAAACCAGCGGCCCGAGCTTTCTGCCGCCGAGGTAGAAGTCGCTGACGTCCTTGGTCTTTTTTGAAAATACAATGCCGATCGCGATCATGCCGCCGAGATAGACGACAATCGTGATCAGAATGCCGATAATGTTGCTTTGCATTGGATGAATCCTCCTGCTGCTTGTTTATTTGGGCTAATAACATTTTAGGTGGTTTCTGTAACAAAATGGGTGGTTTGCATTTGGTAGATTGTCTGCAAATCGCCCTGCGATTTGCCAAGGGAC
>CAMNJD010000246.1 GCA_946540705.1 uncultured Ruminococcus sp.
AAAAACGGCGATACAGTTTCCTGTACCGCCGTTCTGTTCGCACGAAGTAAAAATTACTTCAGCTCAATCGTAGCGCCAGCCTCTTCGAGCTTCTTCTTGATCTCCTCAGCTTCTGCCTTCGGAACCTGCTCCTTCAGAGTGCCCAGACCCTCAACAGCAGCCTTTGCCTCCTTCAGGCCGAGACCGAGAATGTCCTTAACAGCCTTGATGACGCCCATCTTTGCATCGCCAAAGGACTTCAGAACAACGTCGAACTCAGTCTTCTCTGCCTCAGCAGCAGCAGCACCTGCGCCTGCACCTGCACCTGCAGCAGCAACAACAGCGGTAACGCCGAACTCTTCCTGAATAGCCTCGACCAGCTCAGCCAGCTCGAGAACGGAGAGTGCCTTGATATCTTCGATAAACTTCATTGTCTTTTCGGAAGCCATGATAATTCTCCTTTACATAATTATGAAAATAGATTGGGGTAGGGGAAGAAGCGCTGTTATTATGCAGCTTCTTCGTTCTTCTTGTCCACGAGAGCCTGAAGTGTCGCAGCGAGCTTCTGCATCGGACCCTGCAGGGAACCGACGAGCTGTGCGAGCAGGACTTCCTTGGACGGGATCTTGGACAGAGCCTTGACGCCTGCTGCGTCGTAGACCTCCTTGTCCACAAAGCCAGCCTTCAGCGAGAAGCTGCCGCCGGCTTTTTCAGCCTTCTCAGCGTATTCACCGAGAATACGGGCAGCAACAGTCTGATCGCCGTCGCTGATCGCGATTGCGGTCGTGCCTTCCAGCACGCTGTCGAACTGCTCAAAGCCGATGTTGTGCATTGCGAGGCGGATGAGGGTGTTCTTCTGAACAGCGTAGGAAACGCCTGCCTCACGCAGCTCCTTACGCAGCTTGGTGTCGTCTTCAACGTTGATACCCTTGTAGTCAACGAGGACGCATGCAGTTGCATTCTTGAGCTGCTCAGTGAGTGCCTCAACCTTAGCCTGCTTTGCCTGCAAAACCTTTTCACTTGCCATTGTTATTTCACCTCCGTCTGTAATGGGCTTGCCGTATCAGCCGAACGATTCGGGAGGCAAGTCTTGCGCGGAGCACAATCAAAAAGCCTCTCCCGTCTTGACAGGAGAGGCAGAGTTCACAGATCATTGCATATATCTGACAGCAGACACATGCTCATGAACGACTCAGCACTCCTCGGCCGGACTTCCGCCATTCTGTTTGTACAGAAAAGCCGCCTGCTGTCTGTGGAATACGGGATTCGTCTGATTCTTTTGGCATAGTTATTATAGCACAGTTCCGTCGGCTTGTCAAGTATTCAGGCCGAACAAATGCGCAGACGCAAAAAAAACGGAACAGTAGTCCGTATTTTTATTCATCCGATCAAGAATTTGTGCAAAATGTCCTGATCGCTTTGCGCTGGCTGTTCATTCAGCGCCAATGCTGTCCATCGTTTCGTATATTCGGAGAAATTCAGCCGTTTGATTTCGCAAAAGCAGATTGATTCGCTGATTCACATGCAATTAGTTTTATGTTACCGGACAGTTCCCGGCTCTGATTTTACACCGATTACTTCCGTTCTGAAAAATTTTTCGTATTCTCCCATTGCGCTTTTCGGCATAATATGTTATAATAAAACGGAGTGCATATAGGAGGAATGTCTTTGCGGATTCTTGGAATTGATCCGGGCTACGCGACAGTCGGGTTCGGGGTCGTGGATTATCAGGGCTTCGATTTCAAAACGGTCGAATACGGCGCGATCCTCACGGAGGCTCATACCGACTTTTCGGGAAGGCTCGCGCAGATCTATACAGATATGATGTATCTGCTGGAGAAGCATCGCCCGCAGTATCTTTCGATCGAAAAGCTCTTTTTCAATACGAACAAAACGACCGGCATCATGGTCGCAGAGGCACGCGGTGTGATCCTGCTGGCCTGTGCGCAGCATGATGTCCCGGTGTTTGAGTACACACCGCTTCAGGTGAAGTCCGCTGTCGTCGGCTACGGTAAGGCAGAGAAACGGCAGGTCATGGACATGACCCGGCGCATCCTGCATCTGACAGAGATCCCGAAGCCGGACGATGCGGCCGATGCACTGGCTCTGGCGATCTGTCACGGGCACTGTGCAAAGCCGGACTATTGATATGTGAGGGAACAGATATGATAGATCATATTCGCGGTAAAGTCAGCTATAAGGAGCCGAATCTTGTCGTCATCGAATGCGGCGGTGTCGGCTATGCCTGCCGCACCAGCCTTCAGACGGCCTCCTCTGTCGGCGGAGCAGATACCGAGGCGATGCTGTATACACGGCTGGCTGTTCGGGAGGACGAGATTGCGCTGTACGGGTTTTCGAGCAGGTCTGAGCGAAGCTGCTATGACCAGCTCACCGGTGTGACCGGTGTCGGCCCGAAGGCTGCACTTGCGATTCTTTCTGATATCACACCTGACCGTTTTGCGCTGTCTGTTGCAGCGGGGGATTACAAGGCATTCACAAAAGTCAAAGGCATCGGCACAAAAACCGCTCAGCGCATTGTGCTCGAGCTGAAGGACAAGGTGATGAAATCTGCCGAGGTTTCCGGGATGCCTGCTTCGGCGCCGGTGACGGTTGGAACGGGAAATACCGAGGAGGCGATGGCTGCACTGCTGGTGCTGGGCTATTCGCAGAGTGAGGCTGCCGCCGCACTCAGTACCCTGGAACCGTCGCTGCCTTCCTCTGAGCTGATCCGGCTCTCACTGATGCAGCTTGGCAGGAATCTGAAATGAGAGGTGTCATAATCTGTGAAGCGTAGAAAAAAGCACTTATTTTGCCTTGCATGTGCAGTGCTGATGTGTTTCGGTATTATGACCGGCTGCGGCAAGGAGCAGAAAAAGGAAGTACAGCAGCCGCTGACCGGATATGAATATAAGAAACGGGTCAGACAGATCAACGGGTGGGCGAAAAATGTTTATAATGCGGCTGTTGCCGCGATGATTGACATGGATTCCGAAGATACGGATCTCACGCAGCTTTCCGAATACATGTTTTATACAGGCAGTGAATTTGCAGACTGCGAGTACAGCTCTGATGATATTGACGAGAAGCTGCGCAGCAGAATCTATGCGTATTATAATGATATCACGAAGCTTCAGGAGGTCGCGATCCGGCTGGATCAGGATGATGTACCCTGCGGTGTTGCGGTCAAGCGAACCTATCAGCGAACCGGACAGGTATTTTACGGAACCTGGCCGACCCAGGCGGATTATGATTCGGAAGAACAGTTTTTCTCGATTGAGGAAGCGCTGGAATTTGCCTGCGGCAATACACAGGAAGAAAGCGGGTGAAATGCATGATGATAAAGATGAAGCGGCGGATTTTCGTTCTGACGGCAGCGTCTGTACTGGGGGTCAGCTCGCTCCTGACCGGCTGCACGGCTTCAGACAGCGGCTATGTCAAGGAAGAAATCGCCGAAAAGACGAATGCGGAGCAGACCGCCTGCAACGGAACTGCTCATAGCATATATACCGCGTCGCAGTCTGCTGTGACTGATATGCTTGCAGAAGATCAGTGGGCGCTTTCCGAGCTGGACGGCGTCTACAAACTGTCCGGCAGCGATTTTGCCCTGGTGTCTGCCGGCTCGGAGAATCCGAAGGATGCTCTGAAATACCGTATGACACTCTATTTTACCGAGCTGAAAAAGGTGGACAGTATCTCCTTCAAAATTGACGGCGGCTCCTGCATTTATGTTGCCGTGAAGGATGAGCGCGGTATGTACGGGACCTATCCGAATCAGTTGAAGAAGGACGATGTGCAGTACATTGATTCGCTCGGAGAAGCTGCGCTCTACGCAGAAAACGGCATGTCTGACAGTCTGAAATAATCCGGTATCCGATACAGTATTCAAATTGCACAGAAGGGAAAAACATGAGAAAACAGTTGATATGCATTGCTGCGGCGCTGCTGCTGACAGGATCGGTTTCCGGCTGCGGAAAGAGCAGTAAACCGGAATCTGCGGCGGAACAGACAACGGATTCCGCTGCGGAAAGCACTGTTCCGATCCGGGCAGTGACTGCATCGGCCGATGATGCGGATTTTTCTGACGCACTTGCGGAAATGGATGCAGTTGCGGCTGCAATGGCTGCCAATGACGGCGAGAAATTCGTGGAGCTGCTGGGCGTGCGGCATATTGTTGATGTACAGATGGATGTGCAGGAGCTGAGCAGCGGCAGGACGGTCACGTCGGACGACCGCGACCGCGCTTATGAGCAGATCACAGCATCCTTGCCGGTCGAACCGGGCGGAAACTCGGCCGAATACAGCGTCGGAGAACCGGAGGAGCGCAATGATCTGAGTATACTGAGCGCGGCAGTCATGTCTGATATTTCAGACGGGCTTCGCGGGCGTGAAGATGCGGACGGACAAAAGCTGCTGGACTGCATGCGTGAGCTCTTCTGGTTTGACGGCGCATACAGTATCCCGATCACGCTGAAATCTCCCGGTGCATCGGAGCACACGGTCTGTCTTTATTTGCTGCATGATGATGCAGGCTGGCATCCGGACGGGACAAGACTGCCGATGATGTACGGCTATGCAACAAAGATGCGGCTTGCGGAGGCGAATGAAGCGGCAAAGACTCTGCGCTATGCGCTGATCTCTGCGATGACCGATCTGAATGCAGAGGATCAGGATCTCACTTTGCTGAACGGTGAGTACTGCTTCAGCGGCGATGATTTTGCGAATGCACAGGCTCCGGATTCTCATGAAACGGCAGATGATATGCTGGCATATCTGATGTATGAAGCACCGTTTTATTATAAGGATGCAGTGCGGGCGGGCAAAGTCATGTTCCGCATCAAGGACGGCGATGTGACGGCTCTTGCCTTGGAATACGGTGAGCTTCCCGACAGAGAGGAAATGCGCACGTACCCGGTATACGGATCCGCTCCGGAGGCTGTCAGCAGCGATGCATTCAGGTCGGCGAGCAGCCTGGAAGATATTTTTGAAAGCGCAGAGCAATAACCGATTTCATACAGTAAAGATTACAGGAGGATGGACATATGAATATGAGAAGAATTCTGAGCGGGATTGCAGCGCTGCTGATGTGTGCGGCAGTGATGACCGGATGCGGCAGTGACAGCAGCAGTACGGCAGAGAGCAGTGTTTCCGAAAGCTCCGCTGCGGCCCCGAAAGCAGACATTGAAGGCGGCGAAAGCAGCAGTGAGTCT
>CAMNJD010000247.1 GCA_946540705.1 uncultured Ruminococcus sp.
GAAACTTTTAATATGGGCGAAATTAAAACTATTTGTTTTAACCTTATTTTTCCGACCACCTAAAAAATTACATACCCTTTTTTTATTTTGCCTGTTCTTCGTCTATCCATTTTTTCCATGTTGCCGACGCTTCGCCGACGGTTGCCTTTTTGCCGTTTCGGACGATCGGTGTGCGGAGCATTTCCGGTGTTTCGAGCAGCATCTCAAACTGCGCATCCGGCAGCAGGTGCTGAAACAGCGCATAGTCCTGATCCTTCGGATTGACAAGGTTTTCGATGCCGCCGACGCCGCTGATGACGCTTTCCAGCTCGCGGCGGCTCAGCCCCTTTGAAGGCAGATCGACCGACTGAACTTTCACATGCCGCTCCTTGAAAAAACGCTCTGCCTTTTTCGTATCAAAGCACTTTGTCTTGCCGAAAATCTGAATGTTCATCTGATGGGTTCCTCCGCATTTTCCGCTGTACCGGTGCTGTCCGGCTCTGCCGTGCCTGATTCCGGCTCAGAGCTTCCCTGTCCGGCTGCTTCTCCGCGCTCCCGCGCCTCGCGCATCTCCGCGATCTGAAGCTGCTTCCGGAATGCCTGTCCGATCTGCGAATCCGGATATTCCTCGCCGTATACCTTCAGGATCGCCTTGACCATATATTTTGCGTATTTTCCGCCCTCGACCATCGCACAGAACGCGACCTCGGGGTTCTCCGCCGGTGCATAGCCGATGACAAAGGAGTCTGTGCCGCGGGGCGACTGCGGCGTACCGGTCTTGATCGCAACGTCAATCCCAAGACCGTTCAAGTCATAGTCCGCGGGCATCGGCGTTTTCGCAGCGCCGATCATGCCCTGCTCAATGCAGGAATACACATCTGCGGCATTATTCTGCGCAACGGTCTGCACCAGCTCCGGCTCCTTGACGGAGAGCATCTGTGTATGTGCATTATCCCAGTAGGATTCGATCAGATGCGGACGGTAGCGGTTTCCTTCGTTTGCGATCGTAGATGCGACGGTCGCCATTTGCAGCGGCGTGACCTGAATCTCGGACTGACCGATCGAGGCCTGCACCAGCTCACCGACATACCAGTCGATGCCGAGCTTATTGAATGTTTCCGGGCAGGCGAGATATCCGCCGCTGTCGCCGGATTCCAGTCCGAGCGGTTCGCCGAGCCCGTACATCCGCTCATAGTCGAGCAGCGTGTCGAGGCCGAGGCGCGTGCCCAGCTCATAGAAGAAGATATTGCACGAAACAGTCAGCGCATCCCGTACATTGATCATATGGTGATTTCCCGTGCAGTGGAATTTCATGTCGATATAGCGCCATTCCTGTGTGCAGTTGAATTCCGTGTTTCTGCTGATCGTTGCGGTATCGAGGCCGGCGGTCGCGGTGATCGGCTTAAAGGTCGAGCCGGGGCGGTACAGGCCGTCTGTTGCGCGGTTCACGAGCGGCGAATTCTCCCGCTCTGCGACACTTTTGTAGTCATCGAGCAGCTCTGCGAGATCATAGGTCGGCAGTGTAGCCATGCCGAGCACGGCATTATCCGACGTATCGAGCAGCACGATCGCGCCGCACTGCGCCTCCTTGCACTCGCGTTCTGTCTCGCGCAGGAACCTGCAGTGGTCGTCAAGTACCGTCTGCAATTTGCTTTGCAGGCGGCTGTTGACCGTGAGCTGAATGGTCTGCCCGCCGACGGCCTCCTCCGTGACTGCAACAGATGTCACCTCGCCGTTTGTGACGGTGATCTGTCTGGTGCCGTTATCGCCGCGCAGAACCGGCTCACAGGCCATTTCAAGGCCGCTCTTGCCGACCTTGTCCGACAGTACATAGTCATCGTGGCCGTTTGTGAGCAGCGCCTCATATTCCTCCTGCGAATAGATCGGCCCGACATAGCCGATTTCATGCGGGAGAACGTTTCCGTTTTCGACGGTGCGGATCGCCTCCTCAACGATATTGACGCCGTTCATGGTGAGCCGGAGCTCCTTGATGCGCGTGACCGTTTTCAGGTCGATATCGTTCGAGAGGTAAAAGACATTTGACATCGAAAAATGACGCAGCAGCATTTCATAGCGAATGCCTGCGATGATGCGCTGTTCCGCCTCGGAATAGCTGTCGTCGATCTCATAATCCGCGATCAGCTTGTCAATGCAGTTTTCGGCATTGGCATAAGGGTTGAGGTGCAGATTCTCCTTCAGCTCGGAGACATCGCGGTCGCGGTTTTTCTCGAAGCTGTAGGGCTTCTGCTTCGTGACGGGCATCGTGTCATTCCACTCGTAGCCTGTCTCCTTCAGGAGCTGCACGATCCGGTAGATGACGGCATTGCCCTCCTTGTTGTCAGAGGGAAAATATGCCTTCTCAATGATGAGATTGTAGCCGATTTTGTTTGATACGATTGCCTCGCCGTTGCAGTCAACGATCTCGCCGCGTGTTGCGGGGATCACCTGCGTATAGACCGATTTGACCTCGGTCTGCTTTGCGGCCTCGTTTGCCTCCACGATCTGCAAATGCAGCAGACGGTAGACTGCAAAGGCCGCAGATGCGAGCACCAGAAGAATCAGAAAGCTGCTGCGCAGAAATTCTGAGATCTGGCGGAGTATTTCTTTCATAAGGGCTGTCTCCTCCGGGGGCTTGTTCTGCTGTTTTTCTTATTCTGCGCTGCTGCCGAGCATCTCACTCAGGGAAATTTCTGTATAGTCCGCAGTGAAATGCTCAGGGGTATCGAGGCGGATCTCTTTCTGCTCGCCGGTCTGCATATTCTTGAGCTTTCCCGCGCCCTGCTCCAGCTCATTTGAGCCGAGCACGACCAGATATTTCGCAGCGATTTTATTGGCATATTTCATCTGTGCCTTAAAGGTTCTGCCGAGCAGGTCAAACTCTGCCCGCACGCCCATTTCGCGCAGTGCATTTGCAAATTTCAGTGCGGCAGGTCTTGCGCTGTCGTCCATCGGCGCGAGGTATACATCGCAGACGGAAGGCTCCATGAACGGGATTTCCTGCTTTTCCATGGTCAGGATCAGACGTTCCAGTCCCATGCCGAAGCCCAGTGCCGGGACATGCTGGCCGCCGAGCTGTTCGATCAGGCCGTCATAGCGGCCGCCCGCGCAGACAGTGCCCTGTGCGCCGATGCCGGTCGTGATGAATTCAAACACAGTTTTGGTATAATAATCAAGGCCGCGGACGATCTTCGGATTGATGACATACTCCACGCCCATGTCTGTCAGCGCGGATTTGACCGCCTCGAAGTGCGCCTTGCATTCGTCGCAGAGATAGTCGAGAATGACCGGTGCATCCTTTGCGATCGCCTGATCCTCGGCGCTCTTGCAGTCGAGCAGGCGCATCGGATTGCGCACCAGACGCTCCTGACAGGTCTCGCAGAGCTCTGCTTTATGCGGTTCAAAATATGCCTTCAGCGCCTCCTGATACTTTGCACGGCAGGTCGGGCAGCCGATGCTGTTGAGGTTCAGTACAATGTCCCTGAGGCCGAGTGTATCGAGCACGGTCTTGCCGAGCATGATGACCTCAGCATCCGCATAGGGCGAAGCAGAGCCGGCCATTTCGATGCCGAACTGGTGGAATTCACGCAGTCTGCCCGCCTGCGGGCGCTCATGCCGGAAGCAGGAAAGGATATAAAACACCTTCTGCGGCAGCGCCTCCGCGAGCATGCCGTTTTGCAGCATTGCACGGATCGTGCCGGCAGTACCCTCCGGGCGGAGCGTAAACTGTGTTTCCTTTGCGATGACGGAGTACATTTCCTTCTGCACGACATCCGTTGTTTCGCCGACGGAGCGCTGGAACAGCTCTGTTGTCTCGAATGTCGGGACGCGGATCTCGGAGAAGCCGAAGCTCTCCGCCGTCTGCCGGACGACGCGCTCGACCGTGTGCCATTTGTGAATCTGAGCGGGTGTCACATCTTCTGTGCCGTTGGGGCGCTTGAGGTAGTTTGCCATAAAAATATCCTTTCTGTGTATCCCTGGTACTTTGAAAAAGAAACACGAATTGCCCCTTATGTTTCAAAAGGGGCAATGTTTGATGTGTTTTTGATTACATAACGGGCGGATTTCCGATCTCACGCCAGTCAAGATCGCCTCGCTCCAATGCAAGGATCAATGCCTCTGCAGTTGCAATATTGGTAGCAACAGGGACATTGTGAACATCGCACAGGCGGAGCAGATTCATGTCATTGGGCTCGGTCGCCTTGGGATTGATCGGGTCGCGGAAAAAGAGGAGAACGTCGATCTCATCGCAGGAGATCCGGGCGGAAATCTCCTGACCGCCGCCCTGTGCGCCGCTCAGGAAGCGTTTGATCGGGAGGCCGGTCGCTTCTGCGACCTGTTTTCCGGTCGTGCCGGTTGCACAGAGGTTGTGCCTGCTGAGCACGGCATAATATGCTGTGCAGAATTGGATCATCAATTCCTTTTTCGCATCGTGGGCAATCAGAGCGATTGTCATCGGGGATCATTCCTTTCTGTTACATAGTAGTAGAGCAGGTTTCCCGGCGCACCGCACAGCGGAGGGGCGGGAAATGCAGTTGTTCTTGGAAGTTCCGGAGCAATCAGCCGATTTTCACTGTCAGCGGTGCATTTTCACCGCGCAGACGCTTGGAGATCGCGTCAAATGCTGCGAGACTGGGAGCGGTTGAAGGGATCGGCTCGCCCTTGCCGGTCGCAATGACAAGCTGATAATCCTCCGGAATGACGCCGATCAGCTGCACGCCGATTGTATCAATGATCTCATCGAGGTCGCGGACGAGCTCCGCGCCGATCGCCTTCTTGCTGACCTTATTGATAATGAGGCGCTGGCGGCGGTTGCCGCGTGCATAGAACTCATCGGACATCATCTGTGCGTCACGCACGCAGATCGGGTCTGGAGTCGTAACAACGAGAATCAGGTTTGCCTGCTCTACAATGTCAAAAACATGGTTGTTGATACCGGCGCCGGTGTCGATGATGATATAATCATAATACTTCTTGACCGAGCGGCAGATCTGAACGATCTGCTCAACCGTCACCTGAAGGAACGGGTTTTTCGGTGCGCAGAGGACGAACAGATTGCTCGCCATCGGCACACGCGCAACCGCATCCACAGCGGAAACCTTGCCCTCAAGGACATCGCTGAGATCATATTTGATCTGACCGGTCATGCCGAAGATGATGTCAATGCAGCGAAGACCGAAGTCCAGTTCAATAATCAGAGTACGGCTGCCCTGCTTGGCGAGCGTATAGCCGATCCCGGCGCAGATGGAGGACTTTCCGGTGCCGCCCTTTCCGGACGTGACCGCTATCGTTTTAGACATTGTTCAGGACTCCTTTCGGCAGTACCGCCGTGCAGGTCATGCTGTCAGCACAGTGCATGGACAGTACATAGCTGAATAGATTATTGGATAATGTGTCTGAAGCGGACACAAGATTCCTCTTATATTATAACTCCAAAAACGGGATTTGTCAAACGCATTTTTCCCAAAAAAGAAAAGATTGTTTAGAATGTGCTATTTAACATGGCTGCTTTGTGCAATTTGACGATAGACCGGGCCTGTATTGTTCATCCTGACAACAAATGAGCCGTCTTACGGTGCGATTTCTGATGAATCCGCACCAATTTCCGCCGGTACGGGGATATCAGCGGGGGACGTTGTGAAGCCGTCAGCGCCGTTCTGAGCAGGCGCTTCGGCGTCCGAGATCGTGATTTTTCCGATCATTGAGAGAAATGCGCCGCGATAGCTTGCGAAGTTTTCCTTCTTGCTCTTGCAGGTGACAATATATACATAGTCGTCCTTCATCAGCACGGCGGTGATGCACTGGAAATCCTGCCGGACATCCTCGCCGATCAGCGCATATGTGAACTCAAGCAGCTTGCAGGGCGCGCCGGACTTCACATCGCCCAGGCTGAGCAGCGTATAGTCATCGGCGGTTTTCTCGTACTGCCGCTGCATGCTCAGGGCGTAATCGTCGAGGCTCTGACCGGGGATGGCGAGCTTCTCGCCGGTGACGATGATCGAGGCATCGTTCATGACATAGTATTTGTCGTAGTACGGTGAGCTTGTCTCGGAAAAGCCGCCCGGGATCGGGAGAGAGATATTCACGGGCATTTCCGAGGGGACGATCACCATTTTAGCGAGTTCCTCCTCTGAGGACGCGGTTTCCTCCGCAGTATTGCTGTTCTTGCGGACTGCTGCCGCCAGAATGCCGATCATCAGCAGCACAAACACGAGCGCGATCACGGCGATCAGTGTTTTTTTGGTCATAGGGCGCTCCTTCTCCCGGTCAGCGGGATTGTATCATTACGATGAAAAGCCGATGCGCCGCGATGACGCATCGGCAGGATGTGACCAGACCTGTAAGCCGGGTTCTGTCCGGGTTCAGGTTTTCTGAACCCATGCACAGCCATTTATCTAGGCGCTCCGTCGCCGGAGCACTCAAGCCGCCTTTGCAGAACATCCGCCGAGCAGACGTTATGATGCCCTGCACCAATCAGCGTTGCATCGGGTAGGGTTTACACAGCAGTGTACTCTCGCACACTCTGGTGGGCTCTTACCCCGCCTTTCCACCGTTACACCGGCGTAAACGCCGATGCAGTCTCATTTCTGTTGCACTTGCCCTAGGGTCGCCCCCGGCTGCCGTTAGCAGTTACCCTGCTCTGTGATGCCCGGACTTTCCTCGCCGGCTTATGCGCCGCCGCGGCTGTGCAGTCTGCTCACGCAGTCTATTTTATCATATTTCATATGATTTGTCAACCCACCGTGCAGAGCCGAGGAACAGCGCCTCCGGCCGCAGGGTTTGCCGGCAAATCCGTAAGCAGTACGCGAAACACCCTATCGTTCAAAACGCCGGTTGATGAAGGTGCCCGCGCATGACCCCGGAAAAACAGCGGGGAGAAAACCGCATTGGCTTTCTCCCCGTTTGGTAATTCACAGACTCGGAATAAACTTGCAGATGTACTTCATGATCTTGTCAAGGTCAAAGCTGTCCACAATGCCGTCACCGGTCAGCTCGGCATTGCGCTTTCCTGCATCGCTGATATGAAGCTCGCCGTCATCGCCGGTGAGGCGCGCCATCATCACGGCGTCCAGAACATTGACCTCGCCGTTGCAGTCAAGGTCGCCTCTGAGGGTCTGCTGCGGCTGCGGGGCGGGTGTTTCTGTGGTGGTCGTTGTAGTGGTCGTTGTGGTTGTGGTTGTCGTGGTTTCGGTGGTCGTCGTAACTGTCACAGCGGTCTGTGCCGGTACTGCAAATACGGTATAGTTCACGACATTGCCGTCCATGCCGTTTGTGCCGAGTGTAACGGTCTGGCCTGCATCGTAGGTCTTTTTGTAGACCGAGAAGCTGACGTCATTGCTGCTGGCTGCGGTCAGCGCAGTCTTTTCCCAGCCGCCGAGCCATGCCGGTACGGCTGCATTATCCTCAACTCTGGTATCAAGCAGGACAAAAGCGTCGAGCTTTTCACCGGCGGTGAAGGCTGCGAGGTCTGCGTCAGTCTTTTTGGAATCGCAGGCGGTCAGCAGCGCCTCAGCGCCGATCAGCTCTGCGGGGAACGCCGTGTAGGTATAGTCACGGTCGCCGAAGATCCTGCCGTTTGCGGAGGACTGTGCGAGCATCCAGCCGTCCTTGTGTGCGGTGTCGGTGACATTCAGGTTTCGGATGAGCTTGCCGCTGACCGGAACCGGCTGCGTATCGGTCGTCGTGACAGTTGTTTCGGTGTAGACCGGATCGGTGACAACCGGGTCGCTGCCCTGTTTGCTGCGGCCGTTGACAACGATGTTCGGGCGTGCGGGAAGCGGTGCATCGCTGCCGAGATAGTAGCTGACATGCGGGGGCTGATTGTAGGAGGACTGCTGACAGCAGTTCTGTGCGCGGTACTGCATGTCATGCATGAGGGTTGTCAGGCGCACCTTGGTCTGTGCGGCCGTACACCAGACACGGAGCTTCGAGTTATCGTCTGTGCGCATGATGAGCTCCTCGCGCCAGTCGCCGAACAGGTCAGCGGTCATGCACGGAACCGACTTGGTGCTGTTGTTTGAGCCGCAGCCGGAGGCCGTAAAGATGCGGTCGATCTTGTTTGCACCGGTCATTTTGGTGATCTGCGTGCCGTCGAGGATCTCGCGCTCAAGATCGCCGTCCCAGTAGATAAAGAAGTTCTGCGCCGGCCTTGTGCTGCCGATCGACTTGCCGCTCTGGCTGTAGACATTTCCGTCCGCAGCGCCCCAGAATTCCGCACCCTTGCTGCCGGACCAGACATTGTCCGCGGCACAGCGGCCGGTATCCTTGGTATTGTTGATATGGAAGATGACCTTGCCGGTCTTGGCGTCGATGCAGGATTCCCCGTAGGGCTTGTCCTCGTGGCACTCCCAGAGCTCCAGACCCTCTCTGTCCGGAATCAGGTCGCCCAGGTGCATCGCATCGCCGTGAAGCTGTCCGGTCGTCCAGAGCAGCTTGCCGTTGTCGTCGATTGCGGAAGCGCCCATAAACACTTCCTGCTTGCCGTCATTGTCGGAGTCTGCGACCATCATATTGTGGTTGCCGCAGCCCCAGCCCGGCGTGCTCCTGTCGAAGCCGGTGTCATAGACCCAGCGCTTGACGAGCTTTTTGTCGCGGACATCAATCGCAGAAACCGTCAGTCTGGTGTAATAGCCGCGGCCGTAGAGCGCGGTCGGATGCACGCCGTCGAGATACGCGATGCCGCTGTTCATGCGGTCTACGCGGTTGCCGTAGTTATCGCCCCACGTTGCTTTCGTCACCGTGCCCCGCGCTACCGGGAAATCAATGGTGTCAAGCGCAGCGCCGGTCTGACCGTCAAAGAGTGTCATGTATTCCGGGCCGGAAAGGATGTAGCCGTCTCCGTTGCGGTAATCCTTGGAGGCATCGCCGATGACCTTGCCCGTGCCGTCCTTGGTGCCGTCTGCGGTCTTGGTGATGAGCTCTGCCTTGCCGTCACAGTCAAAGTCCGCCACGCACATCTGCGTATAGTGCTGACCTGCGCGGATGTTTCTGCCCAGGTTGATGCTCCAGAGGCGGCTGCCGGTCAGTGTATAGCAGTCGATGATGACATCGTCGGTCTTGCCGGACTGTGAGTTGTCCTTGGAGTTGGAAGGATCCCACTTCAGGAAAATCTCGTACTGTCCGTCGCCGTCCACATCGCCCACGCAGCAGTCGTTGGGGGAATACTGCGTACCCGGGCGCTTCAGCGGAATATCAAAGTAGTTTGTCCCGGATGTAAATTTGCAGGTCTCTGAGGAGATCACCTTGCCGCCGGATACAGTATCGACGCGATACTTGGAATTTGCATTTCCCCCGTTGTCCTGGTAGCTTGTTGCATCGCCCGATTTGCTGGTGTAGATGAGCGTGTCATTGCGGTAGAGCCGGAACTCTGCGTCATCCGCATCGTCTGCATTCCAGCGCCAGCTCACGAACATGCCGTTCCCCGATTTCACGGCATAGATGCCGCGGTCAAGATACTCCATGATCGCCGTGCCGTTTCCGCCGACACCGTACTTGGCATCTGCGGTCATGCCCTGCATGCCTGTTGCTGCAATGACCAGCGAAAAGACCGCTGCTGCAAACTGTCTGGTACCCTTTTTCATGTTACTCTTCCTTTCTGTGTAACGTGCTCAAAAATCCCCTAAATCATATCATCTGAAGCCGCTGCGGAAGTCCCGAACAACCGGGTTATACAACCCGTAAACTTCCGGATCGGTTTCATTGATTGTATTATAGCAGATATTTTGCAAAATGAAAATGTCAAAATCCATCATCTTCTTGACAAATTATTGCAGATTATGTATAATGATTGTATCAGATACCCGAAAGGAGGGGGAGCGGTGTATCTATATATGATGGGCTGGCACTGGAAGCATCCGGCCGATATGAAGATTGAGCGGCCGAACGGTCACTTCGGCCTTCAGGTGATCCTGATTCAGAGCAAGGCGCGTGTGCGCATGGGCGGAACGGAATATCAGGTCGAGCCCAACACGGCCTTTTTGGTGAAAAGCTGTCTGCCGCACTGTCTGTATGCAGACGGGGAGGAATATGTCGATGACTGGATCCGGTTCAGCCCCGAGCAGGAGGATCATGCATTTCTGGATTCTGCGGATCTGGAATGGAATGTGCCGATCCGGCTCAGCGACAGTACGGTATCCGACCTGATCGCGGCCTGCTGTCAGGTGAACGAAAGCAATCTGTCGAATAAAGCGAAGATCCTGCATCATCTGATGATGTCCATTCTGCTTTACATCACGGAGTATACGCACCCGAACACTGCCCAGAAGCGGAGCATTTACGATGATAAGCTCGACAAGCTCCGCCGGGATATTTATTCCAGCCCGGGCAGGGACTGGAGCATCCCGAAGATCGCAGAGGAGCTCTGTATTTCTGTTTCGCATTTTCAGCGGCTGTACAAGACGCGCTACGGCATTTCCTGCACAAATGATGTGTTTATGAGCCGGATGGAATATGCCAAGCAGCTTTTGCTGGAAACAGAGCTGTCCGCGAATGAGATCGCGGACATGTGCGGCTATCAGAGCTATGAGTATTTCTCGAAATCGTTTTCCAGGTATGCCTGTGTTTCGCCGATGAAATACCGCGCAAAATTCAAGGAAAACTAAATTCAAGGTAAACTTAAAAAGAGGGCAGAGCATTAGGTCGGTACTCATATAGAAGTTTTGCCCCGAAGCGTTTCACAAAAGCGCTTCGGGGCATTGTTTTTTATACTGGTGCAATAATAAATCAGAAT
>CAMNJD010000248.1 GCA_946540705.1 uncultured Ruminococcus sp.
ATCATGAACAGGAACACGATCAGGGCGGCGGCGGTTTTCAGCGAGGAGCTGCCGTAGCGCTTCATGAAGAAGTCCGGCATCGTCTTTGCATCGAGATGCTTGGTCATCAGGCGGGTGCGCTTGCCGAGCACTGCCCATGCGAGCGTCGCACCGATGACAGCGTTGCCGACGCCGATCCATGCGGCGGAAATGCCGTAGCCCCAGCCGAACTGTCCGGCATAGCCGATGAACACGACCGCCGAGAAATATGCGGTGCCGAACCCGAATGCGGTCATCCACGGGCCGATCTTGTTGCCGCCGAACACAAAGTCGTTGACATTTTTGGTTTTCTTTGAGGTGATGACGCCGATCGACACCATGACGACGGCGTACAAGACCACAACAATAAGGGTGATGATCTGTGACGCTGACATAAAGCCGCCTCCAAATATATATAGTATACGGCGCGGCCGCTGCTTTCACGATTTGATGCTTTCAAACTGCATAGCTTTAACGCGCCAAAGCAATTATAGCACATCGGAAACAAAATGTCAAGCGCAAAAATGCCATTTCGCAAAATTCACCGAATTTTCCCTGAAACCGCCTTCCCTTTGCGCGGAATGAACAACTCACGGGAAATCCTTAAACATTTCAGAAAAAATCAGCAAAAATAAACGCGCAGTAAAGTGAACCGGCAGCCATACAAGTGGCACTCAAATTTGTGCATCCTGTACAAGAAGTATGAACCTGTTTCTACACTTCCTACAAAGTTTCAAAAAGCCCTTTACAAAAAATGAAAGTTGTATTATAATGTAATCAGTGAGAATCTGCGCCATGCATGGTGTAGAATCTCAAACGGAATTTACTGGCGGTATAAAATGAGTGCAAAGCCACTGCTGCACGGGAGCAGTCACCGGCCGGCGCATGAGGGGATATACTGTCAGAATCAACATTCGATCGGATATAAACGGAGTTCGTACTGGCTTCGGTTATATATTAAAAAAACGGGAGGGTTTTTTAATGCACAAAAGATCAACAAAGGTCGTTGCGAGCCTGTGTTCCCTCGCAATGATGCTTCCGACCGTGGCTAACATGGTGCCGACAATGACGGCATCCGCAGGCCAGGTGTTGGGAGAGTCTAATTTCGAGTTCAAGGCGCTGCCGTGGCACACCTGTGAGTCGAGCCCTGCAAAGCAGGACTTCAGACTTGAGGACGGCACGTTCCACGTCAGGATCATCGAGTCCGAGGGTCCCGGCGACGGCGAAGGCTCTGAGAAGTGGGACCTTCAGTTCCGCCACAGAGGTCTGAACTTCAAAGCAGGCCACACCTACGAGGTCAGCTTCAAGGCAAAGGCAAAGAGAGCCGGCATGCAGCTCTGCTCCAAGATCGGTGATACCGGTGAGCCCTACGACGAGTACTTTGTTCTTGCCGGCGACAAGATGCAGATGGGTCCGCAAATGGGCGGCGAATGGGGCAAGGCAGCCGTTCTGTCCACTGACTGGCAGACATTCTCCGGCACATTCACCCCGACCAAGGATCTGGAGTCCGTGGAGTGGACATTCCACTATGCAAAGGGTACCAAGTGGGAAGGCAACGCGGTCGACGACGACGAGATCTGGTTCGATGATATGTCCATCATCTGCAAGACCTGCAACGACTGCGACTCTGACCCGAAGGCTTCCTACGGTGCAACAAACCGTGACTATGCAGGTCTGAAGCACGACATGCAGGACAGCAACGGCAAGACCATCAACTTCATCTCTGTCAACCAGGTCGGTTATTATCCGGAACTCGACAAGATCGCAGTTCTCGGCGATAACCAGGGCGATATCCTGCACGGCGCAACCAAGCTGAAGCTCTCGGGCACCTACACATGGGAGCTGGTCGATGCGAAGAGCGGCTCCGTTGTCAAGAGCGGTACGACCGCTGCTCCGGAGTATGATGCGGATTCTGCTGATAATGTCTGCAAGATCGACTTCTCCGACTTCACCACACCGGGCAGATACTATCTGCGCATAAAGGGTCAGGAGTGGAGATCCTTCGAGTTCGATATCAACGATCACATCTACACCGACACCACCCATAACATGCTGACCAACGCGCTCAACTACTTCTATCAGAACCGTTCCGGTATTGATATCAAGAGCGACTACATCACCTCCGGTGATAAGACTACTCTGGCTCACGAGGGCGGCCACAAGACTGATACAGCGTATGTCCAGAAGGGCTGGAAGAATGAATACGCAGGCAAGGAAGAAGCATCCGGCAGCTATGCATCTTCTGAGCTGACCGCAAGCGGCGGCTGGTACGATGCCGGTGACCACGGTAAGTACGTCGTTAACGGCGGTATCTCCATCTGGACACTTCAGAACATGTATGAGAGAGCAACTTTCTCTGAGGAAACCAAGAAGAAGTTTGATGACGGTTCCGGTGTCTGCGTGATCCCGGAGTCCAGCAATAAGGTTCCGGATGTCCTGGATGAGTGCGCAGTCGAGCTCGACTGGATCGCAAAGATGAAGGTCAAGGCAGATGAGCCGACCTGGGGCGATTATGCAGGCCTGTACTATCACAAGCTGCATGACCACAAGTGGACCGGCCTTGCAACCAGACCGTGGAACTACGAGAAGGAATGGGAAACCGTCCGTATCGTGAAGCCGCCTACATTCGCAGCAACCCTGAACTACGCAGCTTGCGCAGCACAGGCAGCTCGTCTGATCGAGCCGTATGATTCGGCAAAGGCAGCAACCTACCTCTCCACTGCAAAGGAAGCATATCAGGCTTACAAGAAGTACTGGTATAAGGCTGCTGCTGATGAAGAAGGCAAGGAAAAGTCCCTGTACGCTCCGATGTATCAGGCAAAGGGCGGCGGCCCCTACGGCGACAACGAGGTTCTCGATGACGGCTACTGGGCAGCTTGCGAGATCTTTGTCTCTGCATCCCTGATGGGTGACAAGGACGCTTCTACCTATCTGACCGAGCTCTCCGGCTACGATAAGGCATTCAAGGTCACCACCAGAATCACCGGCGGTGAGAATGCTTCCGGCGAAGGCTCTTACACCACATTCAACTGGGGCAACACTGCTTCCGCAGGCTCCATGTCCCTCGCACTCCACAAGGATCTGCTTGATGATACGCAGAAGTCTACCCTTGAGAAGTCCATTCTCGAAGCGGCTGATGACTACATCAAGACCGAGAAGGCTCAGGGCTACGGCATTCCGTACAAGTATGACGGCCCGGGCTACAATGACCCGAACAACCTGGATCCGAGCATCACTATCCACGGCTATGAGTGGGGCTCCAACTCCATGGTTATCAACAACCTGATCGTTATGGCTTATGCTTACGACCAGACCGGCGACAAGAAGTATCTGAACGGTGTTACCCAGGGTATGGACTACCTGCTCGGTACCAACCCGCTGTCCTTCTCCTTCGTGACCGGTTACGGTACATACAAGGAAGAGAACCCGCACCACAGATATTGGTCCTATGAGCTTGATAAGACCCTGCCGAAGGCACCGGACGGTGTTCTCTCCGGCGGTCCGAATGCAGGCCTCCAGGATCCGTATGTCCGCGCTCTCGGCTTCGTTCCGGGTGAGGACGATAACCCCTCGCAGAGATGCTATGTTGACTCCATCGAAGCATGGTCTACCAATGAGGTTACCATCAACTGGAATGCTCCGCTGGCTTGGATCGTTGAGTTCCTCCAGGATAAGGATGTAACTTACGATTTCTCAGCCGCACCCGGTCCGGGACCGAACCCTGAAGACCCTGACTGGGGTAACGTCGACTGCTCCGAAGGCGCTACCTATTTCGAGCGCGTTGATGTCCGTGATGCTGTTCTGCTCGCTCGTATTACTGGTGATGACCCGACGCTTAAGGAAGGCGACGTCAAGGCACAGGGCAAGCTGAATGCTGACGTTGCGTACGACGGCGGTGTCGATCCGACGGATCTGAACAAGCTGATGCAGTACCTCGCAAAGAAGATCGACTATAAGGCACTCGGCAAGCAGTAATCTGTTCCTTATGATGTAATATCATAACCCCAAAGAGGGTACGTCATGATGGCGTACCCTCTTTTTCTGTCCCGGACTCCTGCGCTGCCGGTGCTGTTGTCTCTGCGGCTGTGGTTACTGTGATTTCTGTGGTTTCTGACGCAGCTTCGCGATTTTCAGCGCTGCATGCAGTGTAGTCAGTGAACACGATATGCAGCGGCTGTGAGGGGATATCCAGCTCCGCCGGGGTGCCGTTTTCCGCGAAGATCAGCGAATATTCCCCGCCTCCGCAGTTCCCTTCCGTGATCCATGTACCGTCCTCCTTTGCAGTACACGGCAGCTCCGATGTCCCCTCAAGCGAATCCAGCACCTCGGTCGTGAGAACCAGCATGTTTTTCGCCGGCAGTGCGGACTTCGGGACGGTGAACGCCAGTCCCTTGTAGCTTGCTGCAACAGCATTGCCGTCAAAGCTGAGCGTGACCCCCGACAGCGTCGGGGGATCGGAAAAGGCCGCCTCCCACTGCTCCGCGCCGCTGCGGGTCAGCAGAAGCACCGCCTGATCGCCGTCACCGTAGGTCATCTCGGCCTGCACGGAATATGCCTCGTCTGCAGCCGGTGAAAAGGCAGTTTCCTCATTTGCTCCGGCACAGCCCGTGAGCAGCAGTCCGGCGGGCAGGCATGCAAAAAGGGCATTCTTCAGAATTGCAATCGGTTTCATAACAAGCCTCCAGTTTCATGAGTTTGCTTTTGACTACCGTTGCTTTCTGAGGAATGCCCTCATTTTTTCCGATTCAGTCGTAATCTCCGAACACCAGCGGGAGCTGATTGATGAGGTCGCTGGGGAGCATTGCGCGGCGCGTGAACTCTGCGGCGGCACAGTCTCCGGCAAGACCGTGCAGGTAAACGCCGATTTTCGCGGCGGTCTCCGGTTCAATATCCTGCGCAATGAAGCTCGCGATCATGCCTGCGAGGACATCGCCGCTGCCGCCCTTGGACATGCCGGAATTGCCGGTCGTGTTGATCGCGGCATGCTCTGCTGTTGCGACGACCGTTCCCGCGCCCTTCAGCACAACGACCGTGTTCGGGAAGCGCGCCGCAAATCGCCTTGCTGCCTTCAGACGGTCCTTCTGCACCTCCTCGACCGAGCAGTGCAGCAGACGGCTCATCTCGCCCGGGTGCGGCGTCAGGACGACCTTTGCTTTCGCTTTCTGTAATATATCTATGCCGGAGGCGATCGCATTTAGACCGTCGGCATCCAGAATCATCGGACATTCCAGGCCGGTGATGAGCGCATTGACCGTCCGGCGCAGCGCATCGGACTGGCCGAGGCCGCAGCCGATCAGCACACAATTCGAGGCTTTTGCACGCTCCAGAATGAGCGGTACCGATTCCGGCGTGAGGATTCCCTCTGCATCGGCCTTGAGCGGCTGGATCATTGCCTCCGGCGCCTGTGCGACCAGCAGCCGGCACACATCCGCATCCGAAGCGAGGCAATAGAGCCCGACCCCGCAGCGCAGTGCTGCTTTCGAGGCGAGAATCGCCGCGCCGGGCATATTCCGTGAGCCGGCGACGCAGAGAAGTCTGCCGAACATGCCTTTGTGTGCATTGGCAGGACGGTGCGGGAGATTTTCATGTACAAAATCTGCTGTGATGCGGCTGACCGGGTACTCCAGCATTGCAAAGGCTTCATCGGGCATGCCGATCTCGACGAGATAGATCGCGCCGCAGTATTCCGAGAGCGGTGCCAGAAACAGGCCGATCTTTGCCGCACCGAAGGTCACAGTCATGTCGCAGTGCAGCGTGCCCTCCGCGACAGCACCGTTCAGGCCGCTGCCGCCGCTGGGAATATCGACTGCAACGCAGTAAACATTCGGATCGGCGTTGATCTGCGCGGTCAGCTCTTTGACAAACGGGCTGAGCGTCCCGCGAAAGCCGATGCCGAAGATGCCGTCCACGATGATCGCGGCCTGCTGAACGGCCTCACGGATCGTTTCCGGATCCTCCAGCACGGTGACGCCCTTCATCGCCTTGAATTTGGTATATGCTGTGCGGGTTTTCGGGACGCCGGACAAGAGGCAGACAGTCACGCGGAACGGCTTTGCGAGCTTTGATGCTGCGACAAAGCAGTCGCCGGCGTTATTGCCGTTGCCGCAGAGAAAAACGAGCGAATCGCATTCTCTTTCGGTCAGGAGCCTCGTAAGATGTTCGGCAAGGCCCGTACCGGCGCATTCCATCATGGCATCATAGCTGATGCCGGCCTGATTGGTTTTTTCCTCGAGCTTCATCATTTCCAGCGGGGTGACCAGACGCATAACATATCCTCCGTATTTTCGTTATTTTCCGGGATCGGAAGCTGTTTCCGCGATTTTGTTCAGTCCGGATACCGGAAGCCGATGTTTCGCGGAAGATGCTTGCTGAGATATTCGAGGATGTCATCGTTCGGTGTCCAGATCAGCCGTGCATGACCGAGCGTTTCGTGGTCGAAGTCGGCATAATAAGCGGTATCATCCTGCGCGGCACAGGCCAGCACGAGCGTCTGACCGGATGTGCGGGCGGGTGCCTCGCGGAGCCGTCCGAAGGCAGTGACCTTGTTGAGCAAGAGTGCCGTCATCGGCTTTCTGCGGCTTTCTGCGAGAATTTTCGTCAGCGTGAGCTCATCGCCGGTGATGACATATTCATATTCGATGCGGTTGCAGGTCCAGAGCCACCATGTGCCGACGCCGACGGCGAATGCTGCGATCATCGTGAGCAGATTGCCGAACAGCAGCGAGAAAATGAGTGCGGCGACTGTCAGCAGCGCACCGCCGATGAGAATGCCGTTTTTCTTGGCGGCATTGTCCGTTCTGAGAACGATCAGTTCCCGGTAATCAGATCCGAGCATAATTTCAGTGTATCCCTTTCGTGATTATGAGCTTGATTGCTGTGTTCCGGCATTGCCGCGTTCCCCGGCGGCCTGCCGTTCCCGCGCATGCAGTGCGCGCTTGCGTTCGTACATGACATGGTCTGCGCGCTCAAAGAGCTGCACGGAATTTTCCTTGCAGTCAAACTGCGCAGAGCCGTAGCTGAAGGTGACATGTCCCTCCATGAAATCGAAGCTGAGCGCTGAGAAGCGGTCGAGTGCGCTCTGCATGACCTTCTCGGCCAGTGCAAGATCGCAGCGGAAGATCACGGCGAATTCCTCGCCGCCGTAGCGGAACACATCGCCGTGGCTGCCGCAGATCTCCTGAAGCGTATCTGCGAGCGCGATGAGAATAATGTCGCCGTTTGCGTGCCCGTAGGTATCGTTGACGCGCTTGAAGCTGTCGATATCGGCGATCGAAACGCAGAGTGCGCGGCGGGAGCGGGCATATTCTGACATGAGGTCATCGAGTGTCGGATAAAATGTCGCGTGGTTGAGCAGGCCGGTCATCGCATCGCGGTTGAGTCTTGCGCGGATCTCGGTGATATCGTCGAAGGTCAGCAGCTTGCCGTGCTGGCCGTCGCCGCTGCTCCATTCGGTGATTTTCCGTTGATAGGAGGTCTGGCCGTTCCGGATCGCGGCGTACTGCGGTTCGCAGAGTGCCGCGAGGCTGATTTTATGCGACCGGACGGGATAGGAGTTCAGTGCCGGGATCATCTGGATCGCGGCCTTGTTGGCATAGACGAGCTGGTATTCGGAATCGAGAAAGACCAGTCCCGTAGCCATATTCTGAAGCATCTCCTCTTTGTTGAGCAGTCCGTAGCGGAAGATCGAGAGTGCAATGCACATCGCGCCGGCCATCAGGCCGATGCTGCTGATGTCATAGCCGTTTGTGAGCCCGGCCAGATAGACCAGCAGCGACAGAAACGGGATCAGACATGCGGAGATCAGGATGGTGTTGTTATGCTTTTCGCGCTTGCGGAGTCCGGCTCTGCGGTAGAGGCAGTAGCCGAGGTTCGAGAGTGCAAGCAGCGTATTATAGCCCATATAGAGGAAATAGAGCGGCCCGGGCGCGATGCGCAGGAGCCCGTCATCGGGCGAGATCCACATATCGGCGTAATACAGGCCGCTGTGCTCACACCGGAACACGACACAGAGCGTGAGCAGCGGGATCACAAAGAGCAGGAGCTGTATATATCTGCTGATCTTCGAGCCGTAGAACCGGAGGATGAGCAGCAGCAGGAGCGGGTTGATAAAGACTTTGCCGAAATAGCCGAATTTGACCGCGTCGATCTTGGCGGGCAGTGCCGGGGAATTGAGCTCCATATAGTAGGAAAGCATGGTCAGTGCGGCACAGAACAGGCCGAGCACCGCAAATTCCTGCAAGGCGTTTTCCCGTTCGCTCATCAGCAGAGCGATCGTCACGCCGCCCGTGAGGATCAGGCCGATCAGCAGCAGCATGGACATAACCGTACCGGTCATGCGGTCGCACCTCCCTTCAACGGCGTGCCTTTACTGAATCGAATTGGCGATTCTATCCAATCATACCTATATATTGTACCACAAACCTATGAAAAAGTCAACAAAAAACAAAGAAGAAAAAAAGGAATTTTAGGAATCCCATGAGGATGCGATCGGACATTGCCGCGTATCAATCGGACATTGACTTTCATACGGCGCGGTGTTATAATATTGATGTACCAACTATCTCTTGAAGATTTAATTGGTATATCACTAAGAGGGCTAATAACATTTTAGGTGGTTTCTGTAACAAAATGGGTGGTTTGCATTTGTTAGATTGTCTGCAAATCGCTCTGCGATTTGCCAAG
>CAMNJD010000249.1 GCA_946540705.1 uncultured Ruminococcus sp.
CACGCTGCATGCCGAGCTGTGTCGCATATTCATCGACACCCTTCTCAAAGCGCTGTGAGCTGTCGGAATGCTGTCCGAGCGCACGGGAGGTCTTGCGGACATTGTCACGCATAAACTTTGCTGACTCGAACACAACATCCTGCGTGTCATCCTTGATTTCGGAATTCAGGCCGCCCATGACACCGGCCAGTGCAACAGGCTTTTCGCCGTCGCAGATAACCAGATTTGCAGGATTCAGTGCAAATTCCTTTTCATCGAGCGTGACGATCTTCTCGCCGTCCTTCGCTCTGCGGACGACGATCTGCTGACCGGCAAGGTCGCGCAGATCAAAAGCGTGCATCGGCTGACCGATTTCCTTCAGGACATAGTTTGTGATATCGACGATATTGGAGATCGAGCGGATTCCGACCAGAGCAAGTCTGCGGCGCATCCAAGCGGGCGATTCGCCGATTTTGATATCGCGGACATAGTGTGCGGAATAGCGCGGGCAGAGATCCGGAGCCTCGACCGTGACCTTGAACCCTTCGAGGCTGCTGCCGTCGGTGCGGTAATCGGTCGCAGGCATTTTCAGCGGCTTGCCCAGAGCGGCCGCGACCTCGCGTGCAATGCCGAGAACCGACATGCAGTCCGGTCGGTTCGCAGTAATCGAAATATCGAACATCCAGTCATCCAGACCGACGACCGGCTTGATATCTGCGCCGACGGGTGCATCCTCGGGCAAAACGAGCAGTCCGCAGTATTCTGCACCCGGGAAGAGGTCATCGTTCAGACCGATCTCAATGCCGGAGCAGAGCATGCCGTGCGACTCAAAGCCCTTGAGCTTGCCTTTTTTGATCTTCATGAGGCCTTCAACCGTTACATGGTCCTTTGCGGTCGCATAGACCTGAGCACCGACGAGTGCCGCAGGGTACTTGCCGCCTGCCCTGACGTTATCGGCACCGCAGCAGATCTGGAAGCTGCCGTGTTCGCCGCAGTTCACCTGACAGACAGAAAGGTGCGTATCGGGGATCGGTTCGAGTGATTCAACCTTTCCGACCACAACGCCGGAGATATCCGTGCCAAGCTCAGTGAGCGTTTCGACCTCAAAGCCGCAGTCAAAGAGCTTGGTCTCCAGCTCCTGCGGGGTGATATCAATATCAACATATTCCTTTAACCAGCTTAATGGAACGATCATCGTTATTAGTTCCTTTCGTTTAATTTCGTTTACAGATTATTCGCTGAACTGCGACAGCACTCTGGTATCGGATTCAAACAGCATTTTGATATTCGGAATCCCGTATTTCAGCATGGCGATCCGCTCAATGCCCATGCCGAAAGCAAAACCGGTATAGACATCCGGGTCAAGGCCACAGTTTTCAAGCACCTTGCGATTGACCATACCTGCGCCGAGGACTTCGATCCAGCCGGTGTCCTTGCACAGCCGGCATCCGCGGCCGCCGCAGGAGAAGCAGCTCACATCGACCTCAACAGACGGCTCAGTGAACGGGAAATAGGACGGGCGCAGTCGGGTCCTGACATCCTCGCCAAAGACATTCTGTGCAAATACGTCAAGCATACCCTGCAAATCACAGAGCGTGATGCCCTTGTCCACGACCAGACCCTCCATCTGAGAGAACATCGGGGAATGTGTTGCATCATCATCAGATCGGAACACCTTGCCCGGCGAAAGAATCTTGATCGGCGGCTTCGTGTTTTCCATGACACGAATCTGTCCGGCAGAGGTCTGTGTACGCAGAAGCAACTCCGGCGAGACATAGAAAGTATCCTGCATGTCGCGTGCGGGATGATCCTTCGGCGTATTCAGCGCAGTGAAATTATAATAATCATTTTCAATTTCGGGGCCTTCAAAAACGGTGAAGCCCATGCCTGCGAAAATGTCGATCAGCTCATTGGCGATCAGCGTATTGGGGTGCAGAGCGCCTGCGGTATGCGGCGCGGCAGGCATTGTGACGTCGATCTGCTCAGCGGCATTCTTCTTTTCAAGCTCGGCAGCTTTCAGACGGGCATCCTGCTCGGTAAAGAAGTCAAGTGCCCATGTTTTCAGCTCATTGACGATCTTGCCGAATGCCGGACGTTCCTCCGGCGGCAGATCGCGCATATTCTTCATCAAAGCAGAAATCTGACCTGATTTATTGTCGAGGTACTGCTTCCGGAGCTGATACATCTCCTTTGAATCCTGAATCTCGGCAGCGGCCTGTTCAATCTGAGCCCGCATGGCCTTGATTTGTTCTTCCATGGCGTAAACCATCCTCTCGGTTAATATTTGGAATCACGAAAAGTCCAATCTATAGTATACAGCAAATCTCAAAGATTGTCAAGTCTGAAAAACGCGCGCACAGGAAAATGCCGATCTGATTTTTCTTGCCGCGCCCATTGCACTTTTCGTAAATTTATGTTATAACCGGGCAGTGCCCGGCTCCGCTTTTGCGCCCATGCAGTCCTGCTGTTATTTTTTACGGACTGCTCCCATAGAACTTTCGTGTATAATTTGTTATAACCGAGCAGTGTCCGGCTCCGATATTGCGCTTATGTTGTCTTACCGGTGATTTTTCTGACTGTTCCCATTGCACTTTTCGTAAT
>CAMNJD010000250.1 GCA_946540705.1 uncultured Ruminococcus sp.
GATTCTTAAGGGCTAGTAGCCCTTAAGCGGGAGTTTGAGGGCGGCGCCCTCAATATAAATCCGTCGGAGACACTTTTTCTACAGACTGAGAGGACAGAGTTTTCGCTCTGTCCTCTTTTTTTTCAGCAAGGTATGCTTTCCTTTGTCAGAAATTCTAAAGGCTTTACTTGATGTAGCAAATACCGTCGATCTCAACGGCGGCAATTTCCGACACCTTATGAATTATGGTTGCATTTTCATTCTCACAGGGCGAATCAGACGCAAGATATTCAAAGATATTGCTGCTTTGCTCCGAATCATAAAAGCCGTGGACAGACTGCAAATCTTCCTCTGTGCCGTCATTGTAGATCAGCTTATAGGACATTTTTACTGTTGAATTTACGACATATTTCTCATCATCCGGATCCGGCGCAAAGGTGCTCGGTCGGATCAGTTCAAAATCCGAAAGCATGATCTGTTCGCCGTTTTCTGCGGTCAGCGTCTTGCATTCACAGTTCTGCGTGAAATCAAATGCAACAATCATGCCGTCGAGCAGTTCTCTGCCGGCTTTATTCCAATAAATATAATCTTTTTCATCAGACCTTGCAAAGCGCATATAAAGCGTTTCACCGTTCCATTCCTCGGCATTCGGGAAACTGATCTCATACCGGCACTGATTCGACGGCAGATCTTCATCCCTCCACATACTCTTGGCCGTGCGGCTCAGATGTTTTCCTTCAAATGTTCTCTCATCAAGATCTATTTGAATGATATTGCCTTCGGCATCGCAGACGATTTCCGGCATATAGAAGTCGTCATGCGGGAAAGTGTATGCAGGATCATGTGCTTCAATTGTCACAACGGCAAGCGCCGCATGACCGTCATACAGCATGGTGTCGATCGTGAATGTTGCCTTGTCATTGGAAAAGCTCTGCGGTGCAGAATAACCGGATTTCATCAAAATCTGCTCACCGCTGACACCGATGTATTTCTGCACAGACTCTTTGTGATACAAACCGTATGCATAAGCTCCGACCGGCAGGCACACAACAACCGCAGTCACCGCCGCGATTGCCGGAAGAACCTTTCTGACTTTGGCTCTTTTCGCTTGCTGTTCTTTTTCATGCTCATCCATCCGATGCAGCACATCTCTTGCCATTTCCTCATATGTTTTCATTGTCAAAACCCTCCGTTTCAAGCTGTGATCTCAGTGCCTTTCGCGCACGATACAAAAGGGATTCTATACTCCGGACACTTTTCTTCATGATCTTTGCGGCTTCCTTGCTGCTCAGTTCCTCAAAGTAAATCAGCCATAAGACCTGCTGATATTCAGGCGATAGTTTGCGCATAGCCTTATGTACCATGATCTGCCGTTCTTTCTTGAGATAGCTTGCTTCAACAATATCCTCATCGCTTGACAGATCAGCATATTCCTCCACAGAAAATTCTATTCGTTTTGAATGCTTCCGGAGCCAGTTGATTGCAAGATTTCTGCCAATCGTATAAAGCCAAGTCTTGAATGAGCCTGTTCCTTTGTCTCGCGGCTTTTTGGTTCCAAGCAGGAAAAAAGTATCTTCAGCGAGTTCTTCGGCAGTCTGCACATTCCCGACTATGCTGGTCAGGTACAGAATCAGACCGTCTTTATAATCCCTTATGATTTCAACGAACGCGTTTTGGTCACCATTGTCACGGAAACGGCGGTAGCTACTTGCACCGTTATCCATTGACAAACTCCTTTCTGAAAGCGCTTTCATGTGCCTTCACTTATTACACACCAAAACTGGGTATAACTACGCGGAATTTTTGAAGAAAAATGATAATTGTGCATTATGCATATGTCACACTCTAAATTTTATCACTTTTGACGAATGATTACAATAGTGATGGTCGATTTTTCTTTCAGCAAGGTATTTTTTCACTTGACCTGATAAATGCGTGACAGCATTTTCACATTCCGACTCACGCACCTGTCATATTCAATCAGTTTTTTTCATTTTGATCTGCCGGATTTTTCACAGACTCCTTGTTTTCTTTTCATATTGTCGCGCTATAATAAGACCATAGAAACGAACCGGAAACCCGATTCGGAACACGAAGGAGTTTTGCCGATGAATCACTGACTATGATTGTTACGAGTAAAATGCTGAACAGTACGCGGCATTTTACCTTACAATAACTTCATGCAGCTTATCCCCCTCCCTTTTTCAAAATCCCCCTCTCTATTTCAGCCCGAAAGTGATTGCGCTTTCGGGTGTTTTGTTTTACTGCTGTCCCTCTTGACAAAAATGCTCTCTTGTGCTATAATCAAAGGAGAATATATGTTCGTTTTCAGTTCGAACGGGGGTGAATGCTGTGTGCGTTTGGTATTATGCTGAAAGCAAATCACTATCTTATTTCATATCGAAGGCGCAGCAGCTGCCGCTTGCGCATGAAATGATGCGGGTGCTGTTAAAGAAAATGGCAATGTCCGGCAATATCAGACCTACGGACATGGCTGCGGTACTTGCGCCGAACAAGCAGGGAAACATGGCAGTATTCCCCATGATCTGGGGCTTCACGCATGAAGCGACTGAAAAGCCGATCATCAACTGCCGCGTGGAGTCTGCCGATCAGAAGGCTATGTGGAAGGATTCATGGTATCGTCGCAGATGCATCATACCGGCATCATGGTATTATGAATGGGGCGTGCCGCCGTCTGAGGTTGGCTTCCGCAATGCCAATAAGCAACGCAATATCAAAAAAGAGAAGTATGCGATCCAGCCCGAAGGCTCCGAGATCACATACCTTGCCGGTCTGTATCGCTTTGAGAAACATCGCGGCATTCAGATTCCGGTGTTTGCCGTCCTGACAAGAGAATCCGTCGCACCCGTCAGCATCATTCACAACCGGATGCCGGTCATTCTCGGGAAAGACAGCTTGCGTGAGTGGGTGCGTCCTGACGGTGATCCTGACAGCATCGCTGCAAAGGCTTTGACGAAAATGGTTGTAGAGAAGGCAAAGGACTATCCTGAGACGGTTCCGGCTTTTATGCAAACCGTATTAGCTTGAATGAAGCAAAAGCAGCTTATGCTGCTGGAAATCATCTGACTAAAAGTTACGGAGATGTGATAATAATGATAAACAGCCACTATGTACCGCAACTGATTCTACGGCATTTTGCAAATGCTGAGAGAATACAATATTGCGATCTAGGAAACAGAAAAGTGGAAACACGCAATATCCGCTCCACTTTCTCCGAAAAGGGTTACTATCCAGATGAGATTGAAAAAGAAATGTGCTATAAAATCGAGAGCCAATTTGCAAACCTACTAAACAAAAAGCTCTTGAATGAACGATGGCGTATAACCTTAACGAGAGATGAACTGTTTATCCTTAAAAAGTACCTCATCGTTACTACAATTCGCTATAACTGTACTGAAGCTATAAAAAAATATGGCAATCCACTTCAAGCTGTGCAAGGGTACTCAGATCATTTTTATGATAATATCAATAAAGTCTTGGCAACACAGAATTCAGAGGAATTAGCCCGCCTTATGAGTATTAGCCCATCTGAAAAAATTGAAAAGCTGAATAGTGGCAGAATTGGTGAGTTTAACAGCTTATTTGCAGATATTAAAAACATAATGCACTCATATATTGTATTTGTCAGTACACATCGGTGCGGTGAATGCTTTATAGTGCCTGATACTGGATTTGCATATCAGGCAACCCATTTGGCTGTGTTTCAACAATCTGAATTTGATAAATGTATGTATACTTTGTCTCAAGCTATACGCACGCATAATCCGTATCTCTTGCAAATTGCTCAAATGCTTACTCCGTATGATATGTTTGTTTGTCCTGTATCCAAAGAGTTTGCAGTGTTGTCACTTAGTATATTTTACAAGTTCTTTAATCGGCAATCTGATATATATGGCTTATTGTCCACCGAAGGATTAACAGTTAATAGACTTCTTGGATTTGGCGACTCAAACATGGTTGAACCGCCAAAAGTAAAACTACAATCCGGTAAAGCCACCGCCTACGAGTATAGTATCCAGCAATTATCGTTTCAGGATGTTCTTGAGCTGAATGCTCGAATGATAAACAATGCAGAGCGTTATATTGGGTTTCAAGATTTTGAAAAGATAAAAAACAGTATCGAATACTATTCTTCTTTACCTGATGATATCAGAAGATTCAACATGGATTTTCTGATGAGCACTACACAGTAATTAAATGCAATCTTCATAAGTACACTTTCTGAAAGAATAATAGGGAGCGAGATAGGAAGTGATCTCACTCCCTGTTTTTCTTTCAGCACAGTATGTCTTTAGGGAACCACTGATTAAAGTGCATCCGGCGGATTTTTAATGGGGACTCCGTCCCCAAATCCCTGCTTAAGAGACAAATGCCCCTTAGGAATTCCATTTTAAGATTCAATAAAAAATACGTATTTTCGCACCTTGTATAAAAGCGGGATTGTAAAGAGGCCGTGTTTCAACGCTGCGCTGGGGCGAGGTAATGCGAAACGAGCGGGAGCTCCATTGCCAATCATCACGCAGCGATACTTTATGCAGCGCATTCTTAGGTATCAAGCATTGTCATGTAGAGCAAACGACTGTTGCCGCATTCGTACCATCCGGCTGCTTCCAACAAGTCCCATTCAACGCGGTTCTTTTGTCCGTATTATTCGGTTTCGTCCACGACGATTTGCTGGCGATTTCCTAACAAAACAGCGAATATAATATTTCCCGCCATCATGAGAAAATTCCTGTTTTTATGCAACTCCAAGCAATGCTTGAATATGTGCGTGAAGGGAATGTTGTTGTCGTTTCTGATTTTTCCCGTCTTGCCCGCAGCACAAGGGATATGTTGCAAATTGTTCAGGATCTGACGGATAAGGGTGTCGGTCTGATCAGCATGAAGGAGAATCTTGATACTGACACACCGCAGGGAAAGTTTATGCTGACGGTGTTCGCAGCACTGGCAGAGTTGGAACGCGCAACGATCTTGCAGCGGCAGCGCGAGGGCATCGAAATTGCCAAAGCGGAAGGAAAGTATAAAGGACGCAAGCCAATGCCCATTGATGAAGCCAGATTCAAGGCGGAATGCAGTACATGGAGAGCCGGTGAGCAAACCGCTATGGACACCATGCGGCATCTAAATATCAAGCCGAACCGGTTTTATCGGTTGGTAAAGCGGCTTGGTGTTTAATATTTTCGGAATGTGTATTTCCCTTGCGCATGTAAATCTTGACTTGCATGAGAAAATGTGCTATAATTAGATAGTGCGACGAATAATCCGTTTTCGGTTCAAAGTATATTGTTCAATATACACTACCAACAGTAAGCGCTTTGAATCGTGAAACTCGTACAATAGAAACGGGATTCGTCGCTTTTCTATTTTGCAATATAATTCTAGAACGCAATACAGAGCCAAAACGATGCGTATCATGATTATAGTTATAACGGAGGCTCATTATGCCACAGAATCCTAATACGGTACTAAAGAATTCAAGCCCATACAGTGCTGCAATCACCAGAGAGCAGTTCCTGTTTTTTGAAATGCGCACTGCTGCAAAGCTGAAAGCTGAAGGATTATCTGATAAAGATACTGTTGAACGGATTGTATCTGACAACCTATATCAGTATCCTACAGAAAAATCACTTGTGAAAATGGCGAATGCTTGTATTAGACGCCTTAACATAATGGAAAATGACACTTTAGTATCTGCAATAGCAGAGCTTCCATGCGCTGGATCGTTATTTCCGGCTTGGTACGAATCTGAATCAGCGCGACACAATCGCTGTTCGCAAAATGGTCGGCGGTCTTGTGAAGCTGTTGTATCCGGACGGCAACTATACAAAGGAACAGCTTGAGGAAATCCTCAAAATCTCATTGGAGATGCGCCGCAGAGTGAAGGAACAGCTCAAAAAGCTCGGCGGTATGGAATTCTACGATGTGAATTTCTCCTATATCGACTTGGATACATCAGAGGAACACTATGTCTCCGTTCCCGAACAGGGCGGCGGCAAGCTGATACCGGAAGGTG
>CAMNJD010000251.1 GCA_946540705.1 uncultured Ruminococcus sp.
TTGATAAAATGCACGAGCTGTTCAGGCTTGACTTTTTCAAGCAGATTCGACATATCCAGGTAAATCACATGATACCGATTGATATGGCTTGAGTAGCCTTCTGATTTGCTGACGGCACAGTTATCAAACAGCGTACGCGAATCACAAGTGCTGTCATAGTACGCGCAAAGCATCCTTGCAGCATAGGATTTGCCGAAACGCCGCGGACGGCTGACGCAAATCAGGCTGTGTTCCGTATCAACTCTTTTGTTAATCAGTGCGATCAGACCGGTCTTGTCAATATAATCGGTTTTCAGTATTCTGGAAAAGCTGCTGTTTCCGGGATTCAGATACATTCCCATTGTTCTCACCTCTACAATCGAATAACAACATATATCTACTATAATTATACCGCATTTAGGCTAAAAAAGCAAGAGAGAATCGGATAACTTCACTATTCAAATTGACTAGGCATTCAGAGCTCAGTCTATGTGACTATTATCTTATTCAGCTCCTGTTATTTCATTATCAAGTATATTAAACACTCTTTGTTTAACAATATCTTGATCAGCGGTATTATTCTTATCATTCAGTAGATCAATAAAGCAAATAGAAACATGTACATTATCATTACCATTTGTTTTCATTTCAAACGCATCCAAGGAATCGCAGACTTTCGGATAAATAACAACCACTTTTTTCGCGTTATACTTCTTATGATACACATACATCTGATACATATCAGCCTGCGAGATACCATAATTCGGAAAGGAAGAACTCAACTTCTTCCATTTGGTATCCATGACGACTGTCGGATAATCATTATTACCGAGAAATACAATATCGGGTCTGATTCGGAAACGTTTATGCGGATCGTCAAACAGATAATACTGATGATCCTGAATATGCAGGGTGTAATCGCTGCTGACATATTTCCTGCACAACGAAGCAATATAGCTTTCAAAAAGTGTTTCCATCGGGAACAGTAACGAAAATGCAATTTCATCACCGGAGAAAGGTGTAAAGCTTTCCTTTTGCAGAAATACTCTGCACCAGTTCAGTATGGTCTCGTATTCTTTCATATCGCGCATCGTGGAGACTGATTGAAAATCAGCTTCCACATTGTTCGATGAATCGACTTCATCAAATACAAAAAGCAGTTTGCTGAGATCGGATCGAATTCGAATGTCCGAAGTAATACGACATAAAAACAATAGAGTTGATTTGATGATACGATTTTCAGGACGATTCAGTTCAAAGCTGTCATATTCGACGAAGCAGCGTTCTTTATGTGCATAATTCGCCCGAATATGATCGAGCACCCTCAGCTTTCCCTTGAATGTGCATCCGTTCTGCTGAACAGTCTGGTACCCGCCTTTCAGACCGCGTTTCACGAGTGCAGAAACCTCGTTGATAAACATGTGGATGAACACTTCCAACAAAGGCATTCTGGCGGTGTTGAGATGTGCTGTCTGCATATGCTTGAACGGCGCATTATCCCTCAATGTCTTCAACATATTGAGAAGAAGCTTCCGAACATCATCCTGATTCTGATTGTCTGCTATTTTAGGCAGGATTTCCAGTATGGTACCGTCTTTTGTTACAATGATTCCGACATAGTTTTTTACGGTAATCACTTCGCCGATGCCTTTCCTGACCGACAACTGCATGAAATCCAGCACTTCACCTTGTGAATCGGCGCTTTTCAGGATCATCATCTTCAAGGCATCAAACGCTGCTCGTGGAACTCCGCCTGCTCCTGCAACGATCGGCTGATATTCTGTTACTGTTATTTGTTTCATTGCAGGAGCCTCCTTTCTCATATTTTCTTATATGATTCGATATTTTCGAAGGCATCAGGGTTTGTCGAAAATGTCTGATAATCGTTCAGATCAAAGCTCGTTTCACCGAACAAATCTGAAAGATCCGTTGTCTGCTGATTGCAGACAATAAACTGTTCGTTAGTATTCGTCGTTTTATTATCTCCCAGGACAAGCCGGATCTTTTCATAATCGTCGTAGAAATATTCCTGCAAAAGTGGAATAATCCTGTCGCGGAAGATTTCAGCCAGTTTCTGAACTGTTTGCTCGTCCGCTAGCGGTCTGAAATAAGCATGACCGATCGTATGCTCTCTGTCATAAAGCACCTCGATCTTCCGGTTCATGTTTGTCAGCATCTGTGAAATGCTGAGCCCTTCTACTTCCAGCCCTTGCAAATAATCAACATTGGGATTCGGCATCATTTCCACAAAAGAGAATCTGCGGCGCAATGCAGTATCAAGCAGTGCGATTGAACGGTCTGCGGTATTCATGGTTCCGACCAGATATACATTATTGGGAACAGAGAAGGGCTTTTGCGAATACGGTAGGATTGCCGAAACACTTTCCGGCTGCCCGGCACGCTTTGAAGATTCAATCAGTGTGATCAGTTCTCCGAAGATTTTGGAAATATTTCCACGATTGATTTCGTCAATGATAAAGACGTAATTAGGACGTTTTTCTTCTGTCGCAAGTACAGATGGAGCCTTTTCACGCACAATGTTAAGAACATCATCAACAGAGATACTGTTTAGTGCATAAACAGTTGAAAGCGTCATAGTCTTTCCGCCATTTATGCTTGTTATGTCATAATTTAACCCTTTGATAAGCCACTTCACATTGCGAACGCGATTAAAATAATCGAATTCACCGGACCATTGCGCATCACCAGTAATGACACCGATTGCATCAATCGAGGATGCACTATAGCAGGATAATACAATATCGCCGATTTTCATTCTGCTATAAAATGCGTTCAATACAACTTTTCCGGTTGGAATTTCCTCATACTTCGGAATCACACCGTATTCATCCCATCCGATCCGAATATGATTATTTTTCATGCACTCAGTTCGTGTAGGGTTGTTGCCCGTTCCCTCAAGTGATACTTTCCAAATTGTCGGGTTATCGTTCAATCCGATATTGGCAGCGTTTTTGAGAATCGGAACCGAGGCTTTACGACAAAACTCCAGAAACACACCCGGTTTCAGAGCGTACTGCACATCATTGGCTGTTTCATCAGATTCTTTTTCTTCAGCAAGGACAGGACGGATACCTTCGATAAAATCCTCATAGCCGTAAGACTGGTGGAAGGTCGCAAACGCTATCTGCCCCTTATCACGAAGTTCATGATAACGCGCCATGACAGCATCATAAGACATTTGCTTTACTTCGTCCATAGGCTTTTCATCGATGATAGCAACTGCATAGATTGCAGTATGATAGGTTTTACCGGTTCCAGGAGGACCATATAAGATTGTATTAAGTGGATACATAGGCTTTTGTTCCTCCGTAGTTGATGGCAGAAATTGCGTAATATTGATGCGTTCCAATGCTTCTTTCAGCTCAGGTCTGAGTTTATAGACATATGCTCCGTCTTCTTTGCTGGAAGCGTTTCTTCCCAGAAATGGAATAGACCAATATCTTATATGCCCTTCTTCATCAGTCCTTGTAGGACAATTTAAAAACTGTTGTGCTTGTTTGGCAAAATTGGTAGCAATTCCAGCGAGCGCAGGTGCGTCCCGATGGTATTTGATTGCCAATTGTGTGCAGCTTGCTGCCCCACCATAATCATACATCATAG
>CAMNJD010000252.1 GCA_946540705.1 uncultured Ruminococcus sp.
CAGCAAGGAATTTCTGTGCAAGATGACGGAAAAGATGCAAGCAGATGTGCCGCCAAGCCGTCAGGCGGGCTTTGTGCGGTGTTGCCTTAAAAAATCATGCATTCTCAGAAAGGAGTTTTTTACAATGAGAACTGCATTGACAATCGCCGGAAGCGATTCCGGCGGAGGCGCCGGAATTCAGGCAGATATCAAGACCATGACGGCAAACGGCGTCTTTGCGACCTGCGCCGTCACGGCTCTGACTGCCCAGAATACAACCGGCGTCACCGGCATCATGGAGGCAACTCCGGAATTTCTCGGTCAGCAGCTGGATTGTATTTTCACCGATATCTTTCCCGATGCTGTCAAGATCGGAATGGTCTCCTCGGCAGGGCTGATCGGCATGATCGCGGACAAGCTGGAGCAGTACGGCGCAAAAAAAATCGTGCTGGATCCGGTCATGGTCGCGACCAGCGGCGCAAAGCTCATCTCCGACGATGCCGTCGAGGCACTCCGCACCCGCCTCATCCCGCTTGCAGCCGTCATTACCCCGAATATTCCCGAAGCAGAGGTTCTGACCGGTATGCACATCCAATCGGCAGCGGATATGGAGCAGGCAGCACAGAACCTGCACCGGCAGTTCGGCTGCGCTGTGCTGCTCAAGGGCGGACACCAGCTCAATGACGCGAATGACTTTCTCTGCGCAGATGCAGGCAGTCAGTGGTTCAAGGGACAGCGCATCAACAACCCCAACACCCACGGCACAGGCTGCACGCTTTCCAGCGCGATCGCGTCCAACCTCGCAAAGGGCTTCCCCCTCGCCGAATCCGTTGCACGGGCAAAGCGCTATATTTCCGGCGCACTCGGTGCAATGCTCGATCTCGGAAAGGGCAGCGGCCCGATGAACCACGCTTTTGATATCAAAAGCGAATTTATGGCAGAAGGAAAGGAATCGGAAGCATGAAACAGTATCACACCCAGATGGAAGCCGCGAAAATGGGCATCGTGACCCCCGAAATGGAGATCGTGGCGAAGAAAGAGTACATCACGGCAGAGGAGCTGCGTGAGCTTGTCGCAAAGGGCGAGGTCGCGATTCCCTGCAACATCAATCACAAGTCGATCTCTCCGGAGGGCATCGGAACCCGCATGCGCACGAAGATCAACGTCAATCTCGGCATTTCCGGCGATGCGAAGGACTATGACCTCGAAATGCAGAAGGTCGAGCTGGCGCACAAATTCGGCGCGGAAGCGATCATGGATCTGAGCAACTACGGCAAGACCAACACCTTCCGCAAAAAGCTCGTCGAGTGCTCCCCGGCGATGATCGGAACTGTGCCGATGTATGATGCGATCGGGTATCTCGAAAAGGATCTGCTCGATATCACCGCAGAGGACTTCCTGAAGGTCGTGCGCGCACATGCGGAAGAGGGCGTGGACTTCATGACGATTCACGCCGGCATCAACCGCAAGGCCGTCGATTCGTTCATGCGCGAGGGCAGAAAGATGAACATTGTCTCCCGCGGCGGCTCGCTGCTTTTTGCATGGATGATGATGACCGGCAACGAAAACCCGTTCTTCGAGTTCTATGACAAGGTGCTGGATATCCTGTATGAATATGACGTCACGATCAGCCTCGGCGACGCACTGCGTCCGGGCTGCATTGATGACGCGACCGATGCGGGTCAGATCGCGGAGCTGATCGAACTGGGCTATCTGACACAGCGCGCATGGGAGAAGAATGTGCAGGTCATGGTCGAGGGTCCCGGTCACATGGCAATGAACGAGATTGCGGCAAACATGAAGCTGCAAAAGCGCATCTGCCACAATGCGCCGTTCTATGTCCTCGGGCCGCTGGTCACGGATATTTTCCCGGGCTATGACCATATCACCTCCGCGATCGGCGGCGCAATCGCTGCGGCAAGCGGCGCGGACTTCCTGTGCTATGTCACGCCGGCAGAGCATCTGCGCCTGCCCGATGTCAGCGACGTCAAGGAGGGCATCATCGCGAGCAAGATCGCAGCACATGCGGCCGATATCGCAAAGGGGGTTCCGCATTCCCGCGACCGCGACAACGCAATGGCGGAGGCCAGGCAGAAGGTCGATTGGGATAAGATGTTCGAGATCTGTGTGGACAGAGAAAAGGCACAGGCTTATTTCGAGAGCGTCCCGCCCGCAGACCGTCACACCTGCTCGATGTGCGGCAAGATGTGCGCAGTCCGCACGACAAATATGATCCTCGCGGGCGAAAAGGTCGAGTTCTGCTCCGAGCTGTAAGCAGCGCTCAGGGGACATATGTCTCGTAAGAATTCCGTTTGAACCGTCAATCTGAAACGTGCGTATTTTCTTCTTAAATCAGAAGTTCCCTGATTGATCAGCAAGCAGCCGCCCCTTATCAAAAGGGGCGGCCTTTTTTTCAGAAGCATTGATTTTGAACGTCTGATGTGCTATAATAATAAAAAAAGGGCTAATAAAGATTTGGGTGGATTCTCGCACAAAAAAGGTGGTTTAGAACGGTTAAATAGAATAAGGTATCGCTTCGCGATG
>CAMNJD010000253.1 GCA_946540705.1 uncultured Ruminococcus sp.
AATTGACGGAGTCTATTTTGACGAATTGTATGGCACAGCGGAATACGATGCTGCATACGAACGCGTACAGAAGATTGCTGACAGCATTCCCTTGACGTATGCTTTCAGCGAAACAACCGACTCGTTTGTCTGCTATATCTACATGCCGAATGATACAACATATTTCGCAGGAATGCAGTATTCCTTTGATGCCAACGACTATCCGGAAGCGGTTCCTTTCTGTAATGCAGAGGCGAATGTCATGAATGTCGAGTCGGATTATTTGACCATCGGTGATGTGAGTATCAATTCTAAAGTTGATGTCGCAGATGCGGTATTGATGGCGCGTATCATTGCAGAAGATGACTCTGTACCCGTATCGCAGCTGGGACTTGAATTGATGGACGTGAATAACGACAATTATTGGGATATAAATGACCTGAGAGCTATCACGGTACAATTAGCTCAGCTTGCACAATAAGGCTACTAAATCAACAAACGTGTGCTTGCGTGAAAAATCATTCGCTTTTAGAGCGTGCGAAAAAGTTTGAGGATGAAATATTGGGGCAAATTCGGAGCTGTTCCGTTTTGGGATAATTATATAAAAGTAAGTTTGAATATTTGTATATAGTGTGCATTGATTTTTCATTTTAATTATTTTATAATCAGGAGCAGGAGCGCACGGGATCCTGCGCACGGGAACAGGGCAGCCCTTTCTGCCCGCAACCACAAAAGGAGGGTAATTTTTATGAAAAAGATGATTGCAGTTCTGAGTGCCGCGGTGCTTTGCTGCGGGGCACTCACCGCGCCGGTCTTCGCGGAAGATGAACCGGCAAAGGAATACATGCTCGGTGATATTGACGAAGACGGCGATGTCACCGTGGCGGATGCACAGCTTGTGCTGGATTCATTTTGTCGTGCACTTGTTTTGCTTCCGGTTGAACTGACTGATGAGCAGATCGAACGAAGCCATGTGCTTGGACGGGAAGAAGAAGGTCATGTTTACCAAACAGATGCACAGGCAATCCTTATGTACAGCGTGAATAGGCTTGCCGGTTATACCCATGAGGAGCTGAAAGACTTCTTCGCGAACTTCGCATACAGACTGAGAGATGTGAAATATATGTCTTGATGGTCATATATTCATGAGGAATTAAATCCCAGAAGGGAGATGTTCTAATGAAACGACTCTTTCCCAAAGTATTCATGATGTTGACATTTACTGTATATTTGATAGCTTGCTGCATTCCGGTTTCTGTTTCTGCAACAGGCAATGATACAGTAAGTCTGAATTCAACAGTCACCCCTATTTCAGCAGGTTCCTACTTTACTCCAAACGGTTATCAGATTCCGAATGACAATTACAGTTATTACAGATTGACATTTTATATTGACGGAACTGCCGATCTCGGAGGATTTGGCAATTTTACTTTGCTTGCTTCTTTTAATCCATCCCAGTATCAGGCTGTTACTGGGGCTAATAGCAATCTGCCGCTGTTTAGCCGCGGCTATGCGTTAGGCAATTTCGATACCGGAGGATTTTTGAGCACTACATTACTCGTAAATAACAGTACAGGTCTCTTCTCAGTAGCTACATTGGGAACGGAGAATTACGGTACTGACGGTGAAATCGGAAGTATTCTTTTGAAATCCCTTACAACCTCTGCACCCGAACCAAGTGTTACTTTATCCTTAACCGCTTTAAACGATAGCAGTGGTCACCCAATTATAAACAGCGCACAGCAGCCTGCTGCTACATATGGTACAGAATATGTTTTATATCCGCATCAGCATCAGATTTATTATACAATCGGAGATATCAACGGTAACGGAATCTGTGACGCTGCCGATGCACAGAATCTACTGATCTTGGTCTCACAGTATCAGAGCGGTCACAGTTACGACCAAACGGTTAGCAATAATAGCTCAGCCTATGTCGGAATGATGCACACGAATCATATGGGCAATCCGATGTTTATTGCAGATGTCGGTGATATAGACGGAGATTCCGAATTGACCAATGATGATGTAGAGCTGCTCCTGCACGAATATGTTTATCACCTTACGCATCCGGATTCTGCATATGCTTACGGAATCGGAACACAGGGCGTGTACACATATACGTATTATTCTAATGAGCCATAATCGCATGAAACACTGCGCCCGCACCGAAGCGAATCGGTGCGGGCTGTTTTTTTGTGAGAGTGTTGGGAGAAAATGCTATCCCCCGCCGCGATCAGCGGCGGCTGTGAAGCGTAAGCACCAACCACTCCTAGCTTACCTCATAAAGAAACGAGCCGATGGGAAAATCCTCGGCTCAAAAAGTATCAATGTAACGCAAACTGTACACAACTGTATGAAACAGTGTAACGCCTACTGTATCTCACTGTATGTTTGCCTGCAATATGCCGGCAGAGCGAAGCTCCACGGCATGACGGATTTGATCTGATCTTCTGTCGGATCGGTACCCATTTCCGGCAGCACGGTCAGAAGGTAGAGCAGGTAACCGTACACATCCAGATTGTTTCTCTTGGCTGTTTCAATGATGCTCATGACTGCTGCGCTGGCATCTGCACCTTTTTCCGTATCGCTGAACAGGAAATTCTTACGGTTGATGACATACGGCTTAACGGTACGTTCTGCAAGGTTGTTTGTCATCTCAACCTCCGGATGAGTCAGAAACAGATACAGCTTCTCTTTCTGGTTCAGGGCATAGGTGACTGCCCGGCCAAGCGCAGACTCCTTGCCGGGATGCAATGTATGGATGATCTCATATACCTGATCCAGAAGCGGCTTTACTTTTTCGGAACGCATGTCCAGGATCTGCTGTGCGGTATATTTTTTCTCCCGTGCTGTTCTTTCGTATTTTGCTGCTTTGTCAATCAGCACAACGATCTTCGCTGACGGGCAGGCTGTATCTCCGTCCGGAATGCAGTCAAAGAAACGGCGGCGTGCGTGCGCCTTATTCAAGATCTCGAATAAGGCGCATTATCCGAGAATTATCATTATCAGGGGAAGATCGAATATTCCACGCTATTACGCAGTTTCATAAGCATCTCCCCCGATAACGATATAGCTTTTTCAAGTCAGGAAATCGGGAATCATACCATTTTCGGATTCAGTTGTGGTCGATGCTTCTTTCTTCAAAAACCATCTTTCATTCCACGCTTTAAGTTCTCTGTCAGCAGTTCTCTGAGAAATATCCGCATATATCTGTGTGGTCTGAATAGATGAATGTCCGAGAAAATTCTTCACAACAATAAGCGGCACTCCAGCCTCTAACATATGTGTTGCTGTTGTGTGACGCATAGAATGCGGAGTATAGCTTTTTTCTCTGAAATGACCGGGATATTCTGCTTTTCCTTTTTTCACATACTTGAAGAATACTTCTTCAATGCAGGATACTGTCATCTTTTCATTTGTCTGGCTTGAAAAGATGTGCCTGTCATATTTATCCTGTATTTTTCTGTATTCAAGATAGCCTTTAAGGATAGTTGCTGCGTCAGCCGGAATACTGATCTTTCGTACTTTACTGCCTTTACCAAGCATCTTTACAGTTGCTTTTTCAGTGAAAAAGGTCAAATCCCCGACAGTAAGTTCACAAACCTCCTGCGCTCTTGCTCCGCTTGCATACATAAAACAAAGCAGTGCGCGGTCTCTTTTGCCTATTACAGTTTTTACGTTCGGAAAAGAAAGCAGCAGTTTTATCTCATCCCTTGTGAAAAAACTTCTTTTGGCGGGCATACCTTTTTTCTGCGGTATTTTCAATGGACATACAGAATGTGACAGCTTATACGGAGAAACTGCGTGCGAATTATCAGAATGCAAATGCCGTTTTTGCGGTGGATCAGG
>CAMNJD010000254.1 GCA_946540705.1 uncultured Ruminococcus sp.
GCCGGCCGTGACGGTTCACCGCAGAGGCGAAAACCGGCTGCGGATCGCAGGCTGGGCGGCTGCGGCGGCATGTCTGCTGCTGGCCGGCGGCGCAATGCTGCACCTGCGGCAGGCTGCAAAGGAGAATGTGCTTGTTCCGCCGGCCTCGCAGGAAGACCAGTTTGTTGAGATCACCGGCACCGCAGCTTCTGCACTGACACAGCAGGCGGCGCAGTCCGTGACAACGCGGACGACCGCTTCCGGCCGCGCAGTCTCAACTGCCGGAACACTCCCGCATGAGCCGGAGAATTCATCTCCGCCGATCACGCAGATCACGCAAATCACGCAGACCGCTGTCCCCGATGACACACCCCCCGCGCAGACTGTTCTGACACAGGCAACTGTGCTGACGGAACAGCCGGGCAGTGCGCCGGCCGTCACGAGCCTGACGGAGGGAAATACCGCAACTGCACCCATTCAGCCCGGAGCGGTTTCCGCTGTGCAGATTCCTGTGCTGGTCGCAATGGCAGACCGGCAGGGCACCCTTCCGGACGGGAGCATGCAGTTCGAGACTGTCACCGATGTACAGGCAGTGCGGCACTATCTCAGCGGTGATGACCCGGCCGTGACCGTCGGGGAGGGACAAAAGGACGACAGCACCGCCGCATACATCATGCAGTCCCCCGCGATGCTGCGCGTCTGCTGGCAGACCGACGACAACCGGTGGGAGGAATACGGCATACAGCGTGCCGTCCTTGATGCCGGGGGTGTGCTGCATCTGGATATCTGCATGTATTCCGGCGGCGGCAGAACAGGCAGCGAGCCGTGGATCTATGAAACGGCACTGCTTTTTGCAGGCGGCTCCGCACCGCAGATCCGGGATGTTCAGCTCGGTCTGCAATATTTCGAGGAGCAGGACGGCATTGCACAGTGGCTTGCATTCAATGCAGCACTGGAGGACGATGTTCAGGTTCGATTCGCACAGTAACAAAATATATCATGAAATTGGAAACGGAGGTCATTCAAATGAAACACTACATGAAATTTCTTGCCGGACTCGGCAGTCTCGCGATCCTGATGCAGAACGGAGCGGCGTTTCCTGCCATGCCCCGCATCACCGCACAAGCCGCACGCACCGAATCCATGCAGCTCCGCATTTTTACCTATGATTTCGGCAGCTTTCAGGCGCTCTATGACACGGTATCGAAAAAATGGTACGACACAAAAGGCAATGCCCTGACACCCGAAAGCGATCACGAGCAGGCCGCACGCTTCAACGGTCAGGATGTCACGGTCAACCTCGAAACCGGCAAGGTCGTTGACAGCCGGGGCGGCGAGCTTCCCGCACTGTCACAGTGTGTTTCCGATTATCTCGGCCGCTCGGAGGAATGGATCTCCTATGCGCCGCAGTATTATGACAAGGCACAGCAGAAGTATGTCGATGTACCGAAGCCGGAGCGCTTTCCGCTGAGCTACCGCTTTGTCAAGGACAGCGATAAATTCGCCTGCGACCTCTATTTCGGCGATCAGCACTACTGCACACTGGCCTATCAGCAGCAGGGCTATGCTTCCGATATCGGCGTGCTCGGCGACCGCACAACTGCGCAGTCGCTCCCGTTCACCGATGTCGGTGACACGACTATCGACGGCGAGGTCAATGTCTGCGACGCAGTCCTGACCTGCCGCACAGTCGGTGATGAGGTCGGTGTCCCGATCACGGAGCTCGGCCGCGATCTTGCCGATGAAAACGGCGACGGCCGCGTCGATCCGGAGGACACAATGGATCTGATGTGCCGGCTTGCGAATATTGATCCCGTCGCCAGACGCTACCCCGACTGCATTGACGCATATGCAGAGGTCTTTTCGCAGGACACCGCCGGCCTTGACTACGAAGCCATGAGCCAAAAGGCGGAGGCATCCGGCGAAGCACTCAGAAACGGTGCGGCTTATTCCGGCGAATTCAGCAAGTCTGCCGTCACAACCGAAGCCGGAAGCTATGATGCGATCACCTATTATTACCGCGCTCCCGCCGATGTGGCTGCCGGACAGTACTGCATCCTGCGCGGAGCATTCAACCCGAACAACAGAACCGTCACGCTCACGGTCGGACGCCGCGAGGACGAAGCCGCAGACCGTCAGCCGGATACCGCCATGTTCCGCCTGCTGTTCCCGCAGGGCAAGTATGACTTCAGCGGCTGGAGATTCCTGCTTGAGCCGGAAGATATGTCTCCGGAAGCGATCGCGGAAAATATCCCTGCACACAATGTCCCGTTCACAAAGCCGGGCGCTGAGATCATCAGCAACTACACGGCCAAGATTCTCAAATTCAAGCAAGAGGATCTGGCGGAGGATTCGTTCCTGCTGCCGATGTACGGCGGCATGCTCGATAACGGCGGCGAATTTGAGCTGTTCGATCTGAAAAATAACGATGATACTGACATGCTGACCCTCTCTTATGTCAATGCAGGCAGCACCAATGAGAGCATCTGGATCAGCCGCATCGAAATGGATGCATACGGCACACTTCTCGTACACGCGAGCAAGCTGAATCACGGCGGCGACCCGAATTCCGGTGCGCATATGGCGATCTTCACGCTGGAGAAGGGCGCACTGCCTGAGCCGACGGGTGTCCGCTACATCTTTGACGGCGGCGATGCCCTCATGGAGCCGGAAGCGATCAGCGTTGCAATTCAGCGCGGAGAGGGCGAGCTGGCAGTGCTCGCAAGAGCCTCCGAAAGCAACATCGTGCAGAACGATGCGGTTCGTCAGGAGCTCGAAAGCCGTTCCGGCGACAGCATCATGACCTACTACTGCGATTCGCGCACCAAGCCGCAGGATCCGGCGCTTGCATCGCTTCAGAGCCAGCTTCGCGATTCCGCTTCGGTCTATGTCCTGCACGGCTGCACGATGCACTATGCGATCACCGGCGCGGAAATGGATCATTTCAACAAAACGCTGACACTGACCGTCGGCAAGTGCGATGACCAGACCGGCATGAACTCGATCGAGCCGATCTTCACCCGCCTGACGATCGACTGGGCGCAGAGTGAGCTTCGCGAATCGGATGTGCAGATCGTCCTGAAGCAGAATGACTACGGCACAGACTGGGCGGCATTTGAAGCAGCAGCTAAAAACTATGTCTACATCGAAAACGCAAAACAGCTTGCTTCGGGTGTCTCGACACGGGAGATTCCCTGCCGGATCATGACCGCATCGGGCATCAGCGACCCCGAACACATCCCCGCACCCGGCGATATCTACCCGGAGAATCCGGCTGTCTGGCAGGTCAGAAATGCCAATGAATACAAAGCATACTGCAAAGCATATAAGATTGAAGAATCTGACGAAATGCTGAAGGAACTTGAAACCAAGGATTTCATTTTCATCACGGTCAACGATCACCCCTGCGAGAAGGAGATCCCGAGCGGCCTGCGCGTATCCTATGACGGTACGCTGAGCATGAGCTTTGCACAGTGGTTCCACGACGGCGTAGACTATACGATCGGCATGCAGAAGACCTACACCATCGAGACTGCAAAGGGCGCGATGCCGACAGTCGGCAGGGTGCGTGTCAGCTACCACGGCTATACGGAAGAACAGACGAAAGAATACGGCCCGGAGCATATGCGCTTTGTGCTCGAAAACTGGAGAACCCTTGACAGCGTGACCTACTCTGAGCCTGTCGTGCCGCGTGAGTGGCTGATCGAGGACACCGCAGTGGAAAGCACGCAGATGTGGTACGAATCGGATGCACTCTCGGCCACGGACGCACCGGATACCCCGCAGGGCTATGTGCTCACCGACTCCGCAGAGATCGAGGCACAGCTCGCAAAATGCGGCGAGAGCGGCAAATGGGATACCGAAAACTGCGACATGCTCGTGCTGTCCGTCGCCGGACTGAATTCCGGCATAATCCCGGCGGTTCAGTCCGCAGAGATCGACGGCTCGACCGGCACGCTGAATGTCGGCCTGCTGACCTATCTGCCGGAGGAGCTCGCGAAAAACCAGCTCTGCACCGTCAATCTCTGCCTGCTCATCGAAAAGGGCAAGCTGCCGGAATTCACAAACGTGAAATTCACGCAGAAAGAGGTGCTCACGGCATATGAAGCATATGCCGCACAGGTCACCAGACTGACGGTCTCCGCGACCCCGAACCATTCCTCCGAAAGCTGACATCATGCAATAACATCCGCATAACATAAGAAACCGCTTCGCGGTGATCCGGCAGGAAACTGCGCCGATCGCCGCGAAGCGGTTTTTTTTTGAGGGGCATAAAGGAACGGGGCATCCGATCCCGGACACCCCGCTTTTATACGGTAGATGCATATCCGCAGCCCGTCAGGTGAAACTGCTTATCTTACAGCCCTGCCTTACAGGTCTGCGTTTTGTGTTACCGGCTCTCGTCGCTGAAGCCGCTGTCAACCAGCTCGACCAGCGATGCGACTGCCTGCTCCTCGTCGGTGCCGTCCGCGATAATGCGGATCGCAGTGCCGCCGACAATACCAAGCGACAGAATACCGAGCAGAGACTTTGCATTCACGCGGCGCTCTTCCTTTTCAATCCAGATTGCGGAACGGAACTCGTTAGCCTTCTGGATGAAGAAGGTCGCAGGACGTGCGTGCAGACCCACCTGATTCTGAACCATAACATCTTTGATACACATAAACTTTCTCTCCTTTGATCATTTCATTAACCCGATACGATATATTATACGGATCATGCGGCCTGTTCCGTGGCTGCTCCGCCACACGCGGAAAAACAAAGCATTTTTCAGACATCAAAACGCAAGTGCGCAGAGCTTCGGTGCGGTACATAGCTGCCTGACCAGCCGTATTAACGCAATGTAATTCTGTTTATAAGTATACAAAACGTATAATCACCAAATCCCCAACTGCGTTCCGTTCTTTTTTATCTCCACGGAATCATGTTATCATTATACTGATTTTCTCCCGTTTCGTCAATGTCTTTTCTACACAAAAGCCGTATTTCAGCGCAAATTTCTCCCCTATGCTACATTTGAAACGATAGTTAGCCTCTCGGTTTGGGCAGTTTCACGAAAACAGAATGTTGAAACTGGTTGAAAACCTTTGTTTGCGGTGCTGTTTTTCAACAATAGAATTTGTTGAATGTCACAACAACCCATTCATTTCCTGTTCTTTTGACCATTTTGCATAAAGATCCGGGCGTCTTTCGCGGGTCAGGAGCAGGCTTTGATCTTTCCTCCACTGTGCAATATTTTTGTGATGTCCGCTCAAAAGCACCGGCGGAACAGCCTCACCCTCCCAGATTTCCGGGCGGGTATACTGCGGGTATTCCAATAACCCGTTGTAATGACTTTCCTCCTCGTAGGCCTCCGAGGAAGGCAGCACATTCTCGCACATGCGCGCTACAGCGTCTGTAAGCACCAGAGCGGGCAGTTCGCCGCCCGTCACGACATAATCCCCGATCGAGATTTCCTCGTCGCAAATGCGGTCCAGAACGCGCTGATCGACGCCCTCGTAATGGCCGCAGAGCAGAAAGAGCCGCGGCATCTGCGACAGCTCCCGCACGCGCTGCTGCGTCAGGGTGCGTCCCTTCGGGGACAGATATATTGTATGCATCGGCAGTGCAGAGCGTGCCTGCACTGCCTTCCAGCAGTCGAAGACCGGCTGTGCCTGCATGACCATGCCCATGCCGCCGCCGAACGGCGAATCATCGACGCGGTTGTGTTTGTCGGCCGTATAGTCGCGGATCTGGTGGCAGTTGACCTCGATCGCGCCCTTTGCGCGGGCACGGCCGATGATGCTTGCGGAGAGCACAGCCTCGCACATTTCCGGGAACAGCGTTGCGATCTCAATAATCATCAGTCAAACAGTCCCTCCAGCGGCCGGATCACGATGCGGTCTGCTGCATCGTCGATCTTGAGCACGACCTGCGGGATAACCGGCACAAGCAGCGTTCTGCCGTCGGGCGCCGCGACCTCATAGACATCGTTTGCGCCGGTTTGCAGGACATCGCGCAGCTTGCCGTACTCGCTGCCGCTGTCCGCATCCACAACGGCCATGCCGATCAGATCCTGCACAAAGTGCGTTTCGTCATCGAGCTCGACATCCGCCCTGTTCATGTACAGCACGGTATTGCGCAGTGCATTTGCGGCCTCCGGCGTGTCGATGCCCTCGAACTTCACGAGCGCCATATTCTTCTGAACGCTTGCCCGCTCGATCTGCATCGGCACATGCTGACTGCCGCGGTACAGCGTTTCAAATTCGCAGAGGAATTCTGCGGAATCACACCACGGCATGACCTTGACGGTACCGTTCAGGCCGTGGACATTGACGATCTTGCCGATTTCTAAGAATTGCTTTTTCATAGCTGCTCCTCCGATCCGTTTTCGCATTCATTATAGCATATAATGCGGAAAAGTGCAAGGGGCGCGGAGCCCGCCGGAGTGGCCGACCGGGGATTATTTCATACGCTTCCGGCGATGTCATCCAAAGTTTTTGGTCAAGCTTTTTTCAAAAAGCTTGCGGGTCG
>CAMNJD010000255.1 GCA_946540705.1 uncultured Ruminococcus sp.
AGATGACGGAAAAGATGCAAGCAGATGCGCCGCCAAGCTGCCAGCCGGGCTCCGGCCGTCAGGCGGGCTTTGTGCGGTGTTGCCTTAAGGATCCCATTTTAAGATGCAATAGGAAAGTATGTATTTTCGTGCTTTTCTAAAGACAGGATTTCAAAGGGACACTGTCCCCTTTGGGCAGCGTCCCATTTCAGATTCATCAGAAGATACCGATTGGATCAGTAGTTTCCTGGAAATGTGCAGGCAGATACTTCACAGAGAGGTATCTGCCTGTTTGCTTTGCGGTATGATCGATTCATTTCCTGCTGCGGCAGCTTGCATTTCCCCGTCCTCCGGGAACCGTGAGCGCTGCCGTGCCGTTCGCAGCTCCTCGCCCGGGTCACTGAAAAAGACAGCAGATGCATGAAATTCATGCCCGTCTGCCGATGTTTTCAGCGTGCCGTGATATTTCTCCAGCGTGCTACGGACGATCGACAGGCCAAGACCGTGCTCCTTGCCGTCAGGCGTGCGCCGATCGTTCGGATCATACGAATTGCGCAGATCAATGCAGATGATGCCCCTCTTCGACCGGACGGAAACCGCGAGCTTTTTCTCGCCGCAGTGCAGCAGCGCCGCGATCGCGTTGCTGAGCAGATTTCCAAGGATCGCCGTCATATCAAAGGATGTGACCGCAATCTGCTCGGGCAGACTGCAATCACAGGTGAGCTCCGCGCCAAGCTCCGCAGCGCGTGTCAGCTCGTAGTTGATGATACTGTCCACATCGCGGTTTCCGGTTCGCGCATACTCCTGCGGCACGATAACCGCCTGTTCCATCGCATCGAGATAAAGCGGAATATCCCCGCTGTGACCGCCTGCAGCCATTTCACGGATGCGCAGCAGATGCTTCTGCATGTCGTGCCGCATAAACCGGAGCTTTTTCTGCGAATCGGCCATGATCTGAAGCTGATTCCGGTAGGTGCGGTTCGAGAATGCGATCATCTGAAGCTGATGCTCGGCTTCCAGATTGCGCTGTTCGAGACTGTAAATATAGAAATTGAGAAAATTGATGACAAGCAGCCCGATCGCAATGAGCGAATCACGCATGCTGTCTGATTTGACCGTCAGCATGCCGATCAGCATTGTGCTCACGGATATGAGAATCAGGTACAGCGAATATCTCGTCCGCAGCGTCCGCCGCTCCACGCGGCTGCTGAGGCTCCGGAACACGAACGCGAGGAGCAGTGCGGCGATATCCCGGATCAGTCTGTACAGGATCGCGGCATGTCCGCGGAACAGCACAAAGGTCAGCCGGTCGATGAGCATGCCTGCCGCACAGCCCCAGACAGTGCAGATCAGCCGCTTTTTCCATGCAGTCTGATACTGAAGCGTCATGAGAAAGATCAGCAGCGCATGAACCGGCAGATACGCCGCGGCATTGCGCACAGTGAGCCACAGCAGTAAGCATGCGGCATAATACAGCGCATCGGTCAGTTTCCTGCGGAGATGCGGACGGCGGCAGCTTCCGAGAAATGTACCGGTATAAATGCCGATCGCATAGGCACGGATTGCATTGAAGATCAGATACAACACAAGATCCATTGCAGCCAGCCTCCCTTTTTACAGCTCCGCAAGCCTGTCTCTGACCGTGTTCTGCCGTCCGCGGCTGATATGCAGCGAGCTGCCGTCAGTGAGCATGACCTCTCTGGGTGTTGCTTCAACAATATGCCGGATATTGACGAGCACACCGCGGGAGATGCGGAGAAACTGCTCGCTGAAAGCTGAGATCAGCTCGTCCGTTTTCCCGTAGACCATGAAATCGCCCAGCCTTGTGTGCAGCTCGACCTTTTTGCCGTGCGATTCGAGATAACAGACCTCGCTGATGCGGATCTGGCGGCGGATATTGTCCATTGTGTATTCCAGAAAGCCGCAGGCTTCCCTGTAGTGGGTAAAGAACGCGAGCATGCAGGCAGAAAACCGCTCATAGGTGATCGGCTTGATGAGAAACTCGATCGGCCGGATGCGGAACAGCTCCATTGCGTAATCCCGCACAGCCGAGAAAAATATGATCTGCGTGTCATCATTTTTCATATGTCTGCGCAGCAGCAATCCGAGCTCTGTGCCGCGCATCTCCGGGAATTCGATATCGAGAAACAGCAGGTCGTACCGGCCGCCGGCAGATATTGCCTGACAGACTGCCTCGCAGGAAATAAAGGTGTCTGTGCGGTAATTGAAATCATATGCGATCTGAAACTGATCCAGGTATCGCTGCATGCGGTTCAGCATGTGCGGATCATCGTCAACAACAGCGATTCTCAGCATTTGCGTATTTTCCCCCATCAATATCTGTATTTGCAAAGAAAAGCACCGATTTTCGGCGCACGATTCCGATTATAACAAAGCCGGCCGGGAAAGTCAAGCGCGCAGGCGCAAAATCCGATGCTGTGCCGGCAAATTCCGACGGTATTCGACATTTGCACGCATGAGGCGGCATGCGGAGTGGCCGACCGGGGATTATTTCATACGCTTCCGGCGATGTCAACCAAAGTTTTTGGTCGAGCTTTTTTCAAAAAGCTCGCGGAG
>CAMNJD010000256.1 GCA_946540705.1 uncultured Ruminococcus sp.
GCAAGGAGTTTTCGTGCAAGATGACGGAAAATATGCAAGTAGATTGCGTGCCAAGCCGTCAGGCGGGATTTAATCAGTACTTCCTTAAGGAAGGATCACGCACCGGTCGCCGATACAGCCGGCAAAGATCAAAAAGCGGCTGCGGACACTGCCGGTCAAGGTTCAATCTGATACAGCTCAGCGGCATTCTCTTTTGTTGCGAATTCGGACACCGCCGCCACACGCACACGCATATTCCGCTGGCCGAACGCGATCTCGATGAGGTCGCCGACCTTTACTTCATAGGATGCACGCGCAGGCTTTCCGTTGACCGATACTCTGCCCGCATCGCAGGCCTCATTCGCAACGGTACGCCGCTTCATCAGACGGGATACCTTCAGATATTTGTCAAGTCTCACTTTTTATTCACGGCTTCCTTCAGGTGCTTGGAGGCACGGAAAGCAGGAGCCTTCTTCGCCGGGGTCGTCATGGGGTTGCCGGTACGCGGGTTCTTGGTTTCCTTGGCCTTGCGGTCATGTATCTCAAACGTGCCGAGTCCGGTCAGGTGAACCTTTTCGCCTGCGATCAGGGATTCGATGATCACGGATGTGACAAGCTCCAGTGCGTCATCCGCTTCTTTTCTGGTGCAGTTTCCCTTTTGCGCCAGCGCACTGATCAGTTCGATCTTAGTCATTGTTAGATCCTCCACATAGCATCTCTAAATAATATGTTACCACCGCATTGCCGGTGCGGGTGTAGCCGGTTGGGGGTTCCGCATGTCATCACCGAGATGTCTGTTTTCGGGATTGCTGCATTGCCTGCTTTGCCCTTTTCCAATACATGTCAAGCGTTTCGATCGGGAGCTCTGCCATTTCGAGGCCGTCTGCCCGGACGAGCCGTTCTGTCTCAGCAAATCGCCGCAGGAACTTTCCGGAAGCGCCGTTGAGTGCCGTCTCGGCGTCAACATGCAGATGCCGGGCCGTATTGACGCAGGAAAACAGCAGATCGCCGAGTTCATCCTCGATCGCCTGCTGATCGCCCTGCTGCATCGCTGCCTCCAGCTCATCCGTCTCAAGGCGGATATAACGGAACGCATCCTCTGCATTTTTCCAGTCCATGCCTGCACGCCCGGCGCGTTTGCCGAGCTTCTGTGCATACATCAGCGCGGGGAGCGCCTTGCAGACGCCCTCCAGTGTATCGGCCGCAGTTTCCTGATGTTTGGTTTCTTTTTTGATGCTGTCCCAGTTTTTGAGCACCTGCTCGCTGGTATCGGCTTTGACATTGCCGAACACATGCGGATGCCGGATCACCAGCTTGCGGCAGAGCTCATCACAGATATCATCGAATGTAAAATGTGACTGCTCAGCCTCGATCTGGCAATGAAACACAACCTGAAGCAGCACATCGCCGAGCTCCTCCCGGAGCATCGGAACAGAGTCCATGTCGATTGCCTCGATGACCTCATAGGTTTCCTCAAGGAAATCCTGCCGGATGCTCTGATGTGACTGTTCCTTATCCCACGGACAGCCGTTTTCGCTGCGCAGAACCTGCATGATTTCGAGCAGCTCTGCGATGCCGTAATGCGGGCAATCCCGCAGTCTGGCAAGGGTTTCTTCGCTTGTTCTCATATTGTTTCAATTTTACCTCATTTTCAAACAAAAAGCAAGCGTTTCAACAGTGAATCCACGAAGTTCCAAAATTCGTACAAACAGCCTGCATTTTCATCTTAAAAAATTGTGCGATGTTGTATGATTCATTTCATTCGCATGTTTGCGATATTACAGCCGGTCAATAAAACCGACGCGGCGGTAGACCTTTTGCAGCGCTTTTCTGGTGATGCGGAAGGCCTGACCGGCACCCTCTGTCATGCACTGGGTCAGATATGCCTTGTCCGCGATCAGGCGTGCATATTCGGCCTGAACCGGTGCGAGGTGATCCGCGACGGCCTCACCGACGGCTTCCTTGAACGGGCCGTAGCCCTGTCCTGCGAACTCTGCCGTGATCTCGTCCATCGTCTTGCCGGTCACAGCGCCGTAGATCGTCATGAGATTATTGATGCCGTCCTTGCCCTCTTTATAGCAGACCTCGGTATCGGAATCGGTGACAGCGCGCTTGAATTTACGCAGGATCGTGTCCTTATCGTCAAGAATGTAGACACATGCATTTGCATTTTCATCGGACTTGGACATTTTTTTGGTCGGATCCTGAAGCGACATCAGTCTTGCTCCCTGCTCCGGGAAATAGCCGTCCGGAACGGTAAAGGTCTCGCCGTAGCGCTGATTGAAGCGCTGTGCGATATTGCGGGCGAGCTCAAGATGCTGCTTCTGGTCGGCGCCGATCGGCACAAGATCCGCATTGTAAGCAAGGATATCCGCAGCCATAAGCACCGGATAGGTAAACAGGCCGGCATTGATATTATCTGCGTGGCGGGCGCTCTTATCCTTGAACTGCGTCATGCGGCTCAGCTCGCCGAACATGGTCGAGCAGGAGAGCACCCAGCTCAGCTCCGCGTGATGCGGATTCTGGCTCTGCACGAAGGTGATGCTCCGTTTGGGGTCGATGCCGCAGGCAAGCATCAGCGCAAAGGCGCGCATCGTATTTTTGCGCAGCTCGGCCGGCTCCTGAAGCACGGTGATCGCGTGCAGGTCAGCGATACAGTAGATCGAATCGAAATCGTCCTGCAATTTATGCCAGTTGCGGATCGCACCGATGTAGTTGCCGAGCGTAAAGACGCCCGTGGGCTGGATCGCGCTGAAAATACGCTTTTTCGGTGCAGCGGTCGGTTCAGACATGGTATATGCTCCTTTTTAGTTCATTTTTATAGCAGCGGCCGGGTCGATGCCGGCGGCCTGATCCTTAAGCTGTGCGCCGCGCAGCTCGTTCATCAGACGGTGATACAGATTCTTGAACACGCGCTCCTCCGGCGTACCGGTCGCGGTCGAGGAATCCAGCTCCATGCGGTACACGCCGCCGGTCGTGAGGATATAGGCGTAGTGGATTCTGCCTGCGGGCAACTCAAAATTGTTGACATGCTCGAGCTTGTCGATGTAGTTCGAGGCATTTGCGACGAACACACGCGCAGCCTGCACAACGCCCGGATAGCGCTGTGCTGCGCCGGAATAGTCTCTGCCGTTGCTGAAATAGAGGTTTGCCGCGCCGTTGATATAACATGCGAGCGTGGTGATGACGGTCGGGGCCATCGGCATATCGACGACGACGCCGTAGACCGTGCTGGTTTTCATAAACTGCGTGAAATTGGAAGGAGAGAGGTGCAGTGCCTGAAATCTCGTTGTGAGATACTGCTTGCTGACCGGTACTCTTCTTGCGGAATTCTGATTATCTGCCATGATCTTGTAATCCTTTCTCATATGTTTTGCGCGAGCCGCCGCATGCCGCCGGAAGCAGCTGTTTCCGGCTCGGGCAAATATGTCTCTATTATAACACATATTTTCGATTTTTGCAACATATTTTTGAGTATTCGGCATATGAAAAAAAGGCCATATTTTTTGATGTTTTGCACACAGATCCGATCGGAGGTCATGATATGAAACGGCAAACGGTTCTGCGCGGGGCAGTCTGGCTGATGCTCTCGGCGGCAGCGGCAAAGCTGCTCGGAGCGGTGTTCCGCATTCCGCTGACAGCGCTGCTCGGCGGTACGGGCATGGGTTATTTTTCCTGCGCATACGGGTTGTTTCTGCCGGTCTTTGCGCTGTCTGTGAACGGCATGAACACCGCGGCTGCGGCGATGACGGCCAAAGCGCTGGCACAGGGCGGCACTGCGGAGGCACAGGGCATTGCACGGGCCGCCCGGCGGATGTTCGGTCGTGCAGGACTTGCGGGCAGTGTGCTGCTGCTGCTCCTGGCACATCCGCTCTGCAAAGGGTTTCTGCACAATCCGCACGCCGCGCCTGCGGTGATGCTCTTTGCACCGGCGGTGTGGTTCTGCTGCATGAGTGCGGTGCTGCGCGGACAGTATGAGGGCTGTCAGCAGATGATCCCGACAGCGGTTTCGCAGGTCACGGAGGGCATCGGGCGGGTGCTGTTCGGGCTGCTGCTTGCGGGATTTGCCATGCAGCACCCGGCCTCCGTCATGCGGCTGCTCCCCTCCGGAACGCCCCCGGAGGCTGCGGGTGCGGCAGCAGCGATTTTCGGTGTGACGCTTTCTGCGGCAGTCGGAACGCTGACCCTTGCGGCATTTCCGCGCTGTCTGCCGCATGTCCGGGACGGCCGGCAGCTCTCCGCAGAACGGATGCGGGAGATCCGCCGTGCGCTGCTCGTCCTGCTGCTGCCGGTTGCTGCGGCCTCACTTGTTACGAATCTCACGACGCTGATTGATCTTGCGACCGGACTGCGCGGACTGTCGGCGGGCATTCTCCGTGCGCCGGCAAGGTTCGGTCTGTCCGCAGATGCGGCAAAGGCCGAGGCTGATGCACTGGCAAATTACTGCTACGGTGCATACTCCGGCCTCGCGATGACCGTATTCAATCTGGTGCCCGCGGTGACAAACATGCTGGGAAAGGCCGTGCTCCCTGCATTTGCGGAGCAGTCAGCGCAGGGAAACCGCATTGAAATGCAGCGGCACGCTGAGGACGTCATGCGCCGGACTGCCTGCATTGCGGTTCCGGCAGGGCTCGGCATCTGCGCGCTCGCAAAGCCGATCCTGCAATTTCTGTTTGCATCGCGGCCGCTGGAAACAGAGACCGCAGCCCCGGCGCTCTCCGTTCTCGGCATGGCCGTCATCTTCACGGCGCTGAGCTGTCCGCTGTTCAGCATGATGCAGGGTGCGGGGCATGCGGGCGATCCTGTGACCGTGATGCTTTACGGTGCGGGGGTGAAGCTCATCGGCAATCTGCTGCTGATCCCGCGATACGGTCTGCGCGGTGCAGCGCTCTCGACGCTGCTCTGCTATGTGACGGTTCTGGCCGGCGGGCTGTATCTGTTTATCCGCCGCACCGGACTGCATCTGCGGCTCGTGCGGAGCTTTGCAGCGGCACTGTCCGGCGGTGCGGCCTGTGCATTCACGGCACGGCTGGTCTATGCGCGGCTTTCGATGCTTCCGCAGCGTCCTGCACTGCTCCTGAGCATTGCAGCGGGCGGTGCGGTGTATCTGCCGGCGGTCATTCTGCTGCTGCGCCGGAAGTCTCCGGCGAAACGCGCATGTTCGGTTTCTGCAAGGTCATGACAAAGCGCCCGGCCGGTTCAGATTTCCGGTCAGGCGCTTCGGCCTCTGATGAAAGCAGCCGTTCATTCTGCGGCTTCTTCCGATGCGGGAACGGGCTGTGCCGTGATATCCGTGCGCAGATCCTCCGGGACATCCGGCAGACGTCCCGATTCGATGGCGACGGCCATTCTTCCGAGTGCCTGATATGCCGTTTCGACATCTCCGCGATCATAGCCGAACACATCGTCCTCCTGCATGGAATCACAGAAATAATACATATCATCGTCATATCCGATCAGCACCAGCGCATGCTCCGGACAGATGAACGTGAATGGTTCGCCGTCCGGGAGGATCCATGTATTGCCCTCATAGACCTGCTCCATCCCGACGGTAGCCCAGATGATCACGGGTTCACCTGCGTCGATATAGTTTTGGCAGAGCCATTTCAGCGATTTGCCGTTGAGCGAAACAGCAAGTCCGTCCGTGATCCGGTCCATAGCCTGAACGATTGCGCCGCTGTAACAGCCGTAGCCGTCAATTTCCATCGGATCACCGAGAAAATAGTCCTGCGGATTTTCACCGTATAGGATGCCGTCCTCCTTGTAGGCGGGGAAACCGGCGGTGGGCAGGCAGTCCTCGATGAATGTCTCGGGAGCGATCCCGATGCCGTAATATTGCAGCAAAGAAACTGCGGAAAGGGATTCGCAGGCAGTCAGATATTTCTCGAACTGTGTGAAATGCGGAACGCCCTCAATCAGCGTGAGACCGTCTTTTTTTGTGACATTGCGTTGAAAGGCAGAATCCGCTTCCGGAGCGGCCGGGGTTTCCGTTTGCTCAGTCGAAGTTGTAATTTGCGCTGTTGAAATCATTTCCGTCACGGGTGCAGGCGGCATCTGCACGCTGTCATAGCTGTCCGTGCCGCATCCGGAGAGTCCGCAGCTCAGCAGGATGATCCCGCAGGAAGCGACACCTGCCCGTAATTTGATGCGGTATAGCAAACAGATTCCTCCTTCGGCTGGATTTGTACTCATTATACACGATTTTACTGAATTTGTCAAATTTCCTCCGTCCGCGCAGTCCCGGGGCGGGCGTTTTTGCCGCATAGGCTGCTGCCCATCAATCAGAAAACGGCAAAGGCACAGCCGCTGCGCTGTGCCCTGCCGCTTTGTAAGGAAATGAGATGTAGGAGTTGGCTTAGTTGGTTTCCGGGAGCTCCTCGTTCTGGAGCGCGTCATAGTCCACAGAACCGGTACGCACCTTGACGACCTGCTCCACCGGATACGTAAAGATCTTGCCGTCGCCGACCTGACCGGTATACAGCACCTCGCGTGCCGTTTTGATGACCGTCTCGACCGGGACCTTGCAGACGACGATCTCTGCTTTGATCTTCGGATGCAGCGTTGCGCTCATCTTCGCACCGCGGTAATAGCTGTTGGATTTCTGGATGCCGCAGCCCATGACATTCGTGACTGTCACGCCCGTGATGCCGATGCGCTCCATCGCGTGAATGAAGTGGTGCAGCTTCTCCTGATTGAATACGACAGCGACCTTTGTCATCTTCGGATGCGATGCATCGCTCCTGCCGGTGCTCACGCGCACCTCCGGTACAGGCTTTGCTGCAATATGCTCGCCGTGCTCGGGATAACCGGCCATTGCCGCCTCACCCATTGCCGGGGCAAAATCCGCGTAGGAGCTGACCAGACCGTGCTCTGCGGCATCCATGCCGAGGATCTCCTCCTGCTCGGAAGCGCGCAGGCCGATCGTGTGCCTGATGACCTGAAAAACGACCGTCATCATCACAGCAGTCCATGCGGCGACCGCTGCAAAACCGAGAAGCTGCTTGCCGAGCAGGTCAAATCCCCCGCCGTAAAGCAGTCCGCTGAACGTGTCGTTGCCCGGAACAGTTGTCGTTGCGAACAGACCGACCGCGACCGTTCCCCAAATGCCGTTCATCATGTGGACAGCGACCGCACCGACCGGATCGTCGATGTGCAGCACGTAATCGAGCAGCCATACGCCGAAGCAGACAAGCAGTCCGGAGACAATGCCGACAATCGAAGCGCCTGCAACATCCATGACGTCACAGCCCGCCGTAATGCCGACCAGACCTGCAAGCGAGGCGTTCAGGCACATTGAGACATCGGGCTTGCCGTATTTCACCCATGTGAAGATCATGCAGGTGACGGTTGCGATTGCCGGGGCGACAGTCGTTGTGACGAACACCGAAGCAAGCTGTCCGGTGCCGATACATGCCGCGCCGTTGAAGCCGTACCAGCCGAACCAGAGGATGAAGCAGCCCAGGGCGCCG
>CAMNJD010000257.1 GCA_946540705.1 uncultured Ruminococcus sp.
CATTCGCGTCGAAAATACTTGGCTGGAGACGGCCCGGGAAGATAGATCGATGCCGGCACCTGAACCCAGAGACGTTCAAATCTCTGGGTTCTTTTCTTTTATCCGAAATTGCGAAAACTGCTTGATTTTTCTGCGTCAATGTGCTATAATAAATATGTAACGAATCATAAAAATGGGGTATAGCCAAGCGGTAAGGCACCAGACTTTGACTCTGGCATTCGTAGGTTCAAATCCTGCTGCCCCAACCATTTTTCTGCACGGGCGGCAGGTTCGCTGCCGCCGGAGTTGCATCCGGACACGCTCGGCTTATTAGTGTGATTTTTTGCTGCGGGAGCGGAATATGTTGTTCAAAGGACGTTTGAAGAATCGGAAGTTTTGGCTGATCCTGCTGGCTGTGCTCGGCAGTGTTTTTCTGCTGCTGACTGTCGGCCTGCTCTTGGTCTACCGGCATACCCATTTCGATATGTTCGGTACTCCGAGTGACATTTATATGGAGGAGATCCATTTCAGCGGCGACGAGATCAGTGATCTTCCCTCGCTGAAAAAATATCTGAAGCGGTTTCGCAATCTGAAGATCGCAGATCTTGGCTCCTATTGCGTTGAGGCGGAGGATTCGGTTCCGCTGCGGCAGGAATTTCCGCAGACGGATCTGCGCTTCCAGACCGTTGTCGATATCAACGGAAAGAATTACCGCACCGACGTCGAATCGCTCGATATCTCCGAAAAAGGCTTCTCGGACTGTAAGTCGTTTATCCGGAAGCTCGAATTTCTCCCAAAGCTCAAAACAGTCATCTTTGGTTCGCAGACGATTCCGATTACGGAAAAGAATATGCTGACGGCCGCTTATCCCGATGTCAAGTTTGAAGTCATCGGGACCTATGAGATCTACGGCAAGACCGTTCCGGAAAATGTTGAATCGCTTGACCTCCGTGATGCGCAGCTTGACGCTTCTCTCTATGACCAGCTCGCGCTGCTGCCCGAGCTGCAGGAGGTCGATCTGCACGATCAGGAAATCTCCAAGGAGGAGCGGATCGCGCTGTCTCAGGAATTCCCGGAGGTTTCCTTCGGCTGGACGGTGCATTACGGCGACGAGACTTATGATTCCTCGATCACAGAGCTCGATCTCAGCGAGCGGAAGCTGACCTCTGAGGATCTCGACGGCCTCCGGGAGGTCGTCTCGCAGCTCCCGAATCTTGAAAAGCTCATTCTCATTGACTGCGGCCTCAATAACGAAACGCTCCAGGAGCTTCAGGATGAACTGAAGGACATCAAGGTCGTCTGGCGCGTTTATCTCGGACGCTGGTCTGTGCGGACCGATCAGGTCGCGTTCTCTGTGCTGATCGTGCATTACGATTACCGCCGCATGACCTCGAACGATATTCAGGTGCTCAAATACTGCACCAGCCTCCGTGCGCTTGACCTGGGTCATCAGGCAATCTCTGACCTGACAGTGCTCGGCGACTATCTGCCGGAGCTGCGTCTGCTCATTCTCGCGGACAATCAGGTGCGTGATATCACGCCGATCGCGAAAATGACGCATCTGCATTATCTGGAGCTGTTTGTCAACAAGATTTTCGATATCTCTCCGCTGAAGGATCTGCATGAGCTGGTCGATGTCAATATCAGCTATAACTACGGTCTCAGCGATATCACGCCGCTGCTCAATTCGCCGATGATGCAGCGCATCTGGCTCGAGTCAACGAGCGTTTCCGGCGCGAGCTTCGCAAAGCTGAGGGAGACTTATCCCGATGCAAAGATCGTGCAGTTCGGCTCCGGGTCGGTCGATCAGGGCTGGCGCTGGGGCAATCCGCGCTATGAGCAGATGATGGATATGTGGTTCAATGACTACTACGGAGACGAGTTCTCCAAGTATGACGAAATGGCGGGTCACGGCTGGTGATCTGCCCCCCCGAACATCGCCTTTATGTTTCTCTCCATATATAGATGTGCCGGTGCCTGCTGCGTTCACTGCTGCGGGCATCGGCGCATTTTGTCCCGTATTTCCTGTGTTACTGCATTGTAATGAATGCGTTATTGGTTTGGTGTTGCATTTTTCCGTCCGATATGATACAATGAATACAGCAATCAACAATCACAAAGGGGGCGATAATATGAGAGGAAAATTTGCAGCGATCGCGCTTGCGGGCTGTATGATGTCTGCGCTGACCGGCTGCGGCGATCGGAAGGATTCCGGGACTGTTCCGGAATCTGCTTCGGCTCCGGCTTCGGCTGCGCCGGAAACAGCGGCGGCAGCGGAATCCCGTGACTATGCGCTGAAGCTGGCGGAAGGCGCTGAAGCACCGGCTGAGCCGATTTCCGCTGCGGGTGATGCAGTACATGACGCAGATACGCAGTATAACCACATGGATACGACGGAGGAACCGGATGACTCGCAGCCGTTTGTGCTGACCGCAGGCGAGTGGAATGATCTCGCAAACTGGGGCTTTTTCATGAATCTCTGCAAAACCGGTACGGTGCAGTTTCCGGTTTACGGGCTGGAGCCGACGAACCGTGTTGCCGTGACCCTTACACATGACGGAAAGCCGGTGCCGAATCAGACCGTGCAGCTTCACGGCATCGACATGCAGCTCTGGTGGCAGGCCAAAACGGATCAAAACGGCCGTGCATATCTCTTTTATCCGACGGAGCATGAGGCACGCCGGTACACGCTGACCGCTGCGGATGCTTCAACGGTGGAGTTTGAGATTCCGGCAGCCTCTGCGGATCCCGCGGAGGGACAGGGAACAGTGCTTCCGCAGCCTGAGTACGAGTTTGAATGCCATACCGCCGGTCAGACCTATGACCGCACGCAGGTCATGTTTATCCTCGACACGACCGGCTCGATGGGCGACGAGATCAGCTATCTGCAAAAGGATTTTGCGGCGATCGCCGGAGAGGTCGCCGATGAAAATATGACCTTTTCTGTCAATTTCTACCGCGATGAAGGTGACGATTATGTCACGAAATGCAACCCGTTCACAAGCGATGTGCAGGAGGTGCAGCGCTTGCTGAACGCAGAATATGCAGACGGCGGCGGGGACACGCCCGAGGCCGTGACGCAGATTCTCGCGGAAACGATGAAGCAGGGCGACTGGGAGGAGGACACCAACAAAATTGCGTTTCTGATCTTCGATGCGCCCCCGCACGGCGAGCCTTACGGTGCCGGCGCAGATCATTCCGCGCTGATCTCCTCGGTCATTGCCGCTTCGGCGAAGGGAATCCGTCTGGTGCCGGTCGTTGCCTCAAATGCAGACCGTGAAACGGAACTGTTCGGCCGTGCCTGCGCGGTCATGACAAACAGCAATTACGTATTCCTGACCGATGATTCCGGTGTCGGCGACTCGCATCTCGAACCGATCATCGGTGATTATGAGGTCGAGCTGCTGCACGATATCATTGTGCGGAATATCCGTGCTGCTGCCGGGAATCCCTGAGAGGAGCCAACATTGGAAACGGTAAGATTCGGCGGCGATGCACAGACGGTGCTGATTCAGCCGGTCGATGAATATGAGGCGGCCGGGCTGGAACATGAATTTGCAGCGCTCCGGTCACTGACAGAACAGGATTTTCAGCTCATCGCCTGCCGGGTCGATGACTGGAACCGGGCGCTTTCCCCGTGGGCGGCACCGGCCGTATTCGGCGGAACGGCATTCAGCGGCGGTGCGGGCGATACGCTTGCGCAGATCATCGCGCTCTGTGATGACCCGGAAAAGCAATACTGTCTCGGCGGTTACTCGCTTGCGGGACTGTTTGCGCTCTGGGCGGTGTATCAGACGGATCGTTTTGCGGGTGCAGCGGCAGTTTCCCCGTCGGTGTGGTTTCCCGGTTTTTCCGCGTATTTGCGGGAACATCCGATCCGGACAGGCAGTGTATACCTCAGCCTCGGAGACAGGGAGGAACGGACGCGCAATCCCGTGCTCTCGTCGGTCGGGGACTGCATCCGGGCGGATTATGCGCTGCTCTGTGCGCAGGGGATTCCCTGCACGCTGGAATGGAACAAGGGAAATCATTTTCAGCAGCCGGATCTGCGCATGGCAAAGGGGTTTGCGTGGCTGCTCAACAGATTACAGAAAACGGACGGCGGGTGCTGAACCTGCCGTCCGCTGTATGTTATGAGAGATCGGGCAGCTCATCGAGCGTAATGACATATTCGCTGTCATACGCCTTTTTGAGAATGTCCTTTTCTGTATATTCCTCGGAATAGCTGCTGCCGTTTGTGACGAAGCTGCCGCCCCAGGTGCCGAACCATGCCCAGCGCGCATTCGATGCGATCACGTTGTCGATATCGAACACCACGCCGTTTTCGGTGAGTGCGGTGATCTTGTTTGTGCCGGGATATTCCAGCAGCTCCGCGAATTTCGCGTTCTGTGCGCTGTAGGAATGCTTATCCGCATAGATATCCTCGCCGATCACATCGACATATTCATCGCCCGGATACCAGTCTGCTGCCTGACCGTTCCAGACCCAGATCAGATTGCTGCATCCGTATTTGTTCGTGAGCTGGTCATAGAGATATTTCCAGAGCTGCTGATAGGGGGCAGCGCCCTTTGCGCCCCACCAGAACCAGCCGCCGGAGGCCTCGTGCAGCGGCCGCCAGAGGATCGGCACACCGGCATCGCGCAGCGTGTTGATCTGCTTTGCGATTGCCGCGATATCGGCATCAAGCAGCGCCTTGCCCTCGGTATCTCTGCCGTTCATGACCGCATCAATGTCAAAGGTCGTATTCGCGGTCGAGAAGCCCTGCCACCAGCGCGGATTGCCGCTTGCGTCGGTGCCGTCCTTGAGGTATTTGTCCGGTGCATTCCAGTGCCAGCAGAATGTGACGATGCCGCCCGCTTCGTGGATTTTCAGCGCGGTATCGACTGAAAAGCCCTTTGCGCCGCGTGCTGTGCGGGCGGGTGCATAGTCCATGAAATCGAGGCCGCAGATTGCCGGATATTTCCCGGTCACATCGTGGATCGCCTTGAATTCGGGGCCGTCCAGACCGTAATCGCAGACCTGACCTGCGAGGGTATATTTGCCGTAGCTGCTGCAAAGATAGCTGAACAGCTTTTTCGTCGGTGCATCTGCATTCGGATTGATGAGCTGATCGGAGACTTTGTACACATCGTTTGAGATGCCCGCGTCCGTTTCGATTGTGAGCTTATCCAGCATGATCCAACCCCATGATTTCGTGATTTTGATTTGATGCCTGCCGGCCTTCAGCATCACGCCTTTGACAACGGAATCGGTATATTTGTTTCCGCTGCTCTCAAAGCTGCCGACTGATTCGCCGTCCGCATAGACATTGTTGGTTTTGTTCCCGCCGATGCCCTTGGCGGTGACCGTCAGCTTATAGGTTCCGTCTGCGGGGACATCGACCGAAAAGGTCACGGTGTCGGTATCATCCGCAAAATTGCCGACTGCCTTGCCGCCGGACGCATCCGCATCGGCGCTTGCACTGTTCGCGCCTGCGAGCGCGGCATCCTCCGCCTCGATGACCGCCCTGAACTGTCCGCCCTGAGAGGGCTGTGTCTGCTGCTCTGTGAGCGTGCGCTTCAGCAGCGTGAGATCAGCCGCATTGAGCTTGCCGTCGCCGGAGAGATCTGCGGCATCGGGTGCGGGGAGCGTGTCAGTTTTGGTCAGCAGATAGTCATGCAGTGCGGTCACATCTGCCGCATTGACCGCGCCGTCGGCATTGACATCGCCCGTGAGCCCGCCGGGCTGCTGCTGATTCTGATAGACCGCAGCATACATCGTTTCCGCCCAGAATCCGCGCATCGCCTCATAGCCGTCAGAGCTCGGGTGAACGCCGTCGGAGCTGAGATATTCCGGATGCTCGGTGAAGAACGCCTCGAAATCGGGGCCGTGAACGAGCTTGTCGCCGTACTCGCTGTAGAGCTGCTGAATTTTCTTGTTATAGATGCCGACATTGGGCTGAACGTCCTTGTTTGTCGAAGCAGGGATTGTCGGGAGCACAGGCACCTTGCCGAGCTTCAGCACCGCGTCGATCATGTATTTGGTATTGGAATAGTACGCATCTGCGTTATTCGGATTGCCCCAGCAGTCGTTGGTGCCGTAGGCGATCGAGACATACTTCACGGGGCTGTCCTTCAGCCATTCGTCGATCGAAGCCTTGCCGTGCGGGCTGGAAATGCCGCCGATGCCGCCGTTCTGTGCGGCGGGATAATAGCGGCTGTCGAGCTGATGGATATGCGCAGCGAAGCTGGTGCCCCACTGGTTGACCATGCCGCCTGCGGTGATCGAATCGCCCAGGAAGATCCACGAATCGTTCACGCCCTGCGAGGCATCGTGAATGTCGAAATTGAACTTGACCTTTCCGCCCTCTGCCTTTGTCACGCGCATGCGGATCCAGTTGCAGCCGTCCATTTTGACGAGATGCTGTCTGGAGCTGAGGCCGTTTCCGGAGACTGTGACAGCGGTCTGCCAGCCGTCGGCCGGGCAGTCGCCGCCGCCTGCGGCTTTGTTGACCTCAATGACATAATCGACCGGCTCTGCGTTTTTGGTGACATAGGAGCCGAGATTGTCGTAGGTGCTGTCGTTATACCAGACCGCGAGCACCTGCCTGCGCTGTGCGGCCGGAACGCCGGACAGATCATACGCGAGATAATCCGGCGCGGTGCTCTCCCATGCCGTCCAGTAGGCATCATCATTGCCGTGCGAAGCGTTGCCGCTGCCGGAAAAGGCCGGGACACTGCGGCTGATGACCGGATTGGCTGCGGCTGTCTGCTCGGCAGCACAGACCGTGGCACCGGTCTGCACATTCTGCTCCGGAAGCATCGCTGCGCCTGCGGTGAGCATCAGAACAGCCAGCACTCCTGCAATAGTACGTTTCATATACAATTACCCCCCTTATTCGCCGATGGCGATATTATTATTATTATAGCAGATTCTGTGCGAAATTTCAATGACCAAATTACGCATAAATATGCAGAATCCTCTTGTCCTGCGGGTCTTTGCGGAAAGACGGAAGCCGCACACGTTATACCGTGTACGGCTCAGCTTGTCGATAAAGGTATCGCTGCGCGATGATTATAATGGGGCGCTGCCCCATACCCCGCCAAAGGGATGCTATCCCTTTGGAAT
>CAMNJD010000258.1 GCA_946540705.1 uncultured Ruminococcus sp.
CTCCGACGGATTCAAAATGGGGGCGCCCCTCGCTTCGCTGTGTCGAGTTTGCTGCGCAAACATCGAGCCCCCATACCCCCGCTTAAGGGACACTATCCCTTAAGAATCCCATTTATAGAAGAAAATGAAAAATCACGCATTTCCTTTCATTTTGTTTATAATGGGATTCCAAAGGGACATTGTCCCTTTGGCGGGTTTGGGCGGAGCCCAATATCAATCATCGCGCAGCGATACCTTTTTCGACAGACTGAAAAACTTTCATTTTGCGCTTAATTTGCGCCCCGGCGGAAATCAGCGGCTCAGTCTGAATGCTACTGCGTTTTTCAGATATTCCAGATATCCCTCGTCCCGGCACATCGCCTTGCCGATATCGTCAGACAGCTTCGCTACCGGACGGCCGTTCACATATTGCAGCTTGATGACAATATTCAGTGCGGCCTCCTCCGTGTCATTCGAGCAGAATGTCCCGATGCCGAACGAAACCTTCGTCTTGTCACAGAAATAATCATAGAGCTTCTGTGCGCGGTCAAAGTCCAGACTGTCACTGAACAGCAGCAGCTTCGTTTTCGGGTCAACTCCGTACTTTTTGTAGTGCGCGATGATCTTCTCACCCCACGCATACGGGTCGCCGCTGTCGTGCCGCACGCCCGTGTAGTTGTTCACCATCGAGCGGTTGAAATCCAGCAGGAACAGATCTGTCGTCACCGTGTCCGTCAGCGCAGTTCCGTTGTCGCCCTGATATTCGTCATACCAGTCCTGCATCGCAAAGTGATTCGTATAAGCCAGCGGAATCGAATCAATCCCCTGATACATCTGCACGAATTCATGCGCATATGTGCCGATCGGCGTAACATTGTACTTCATCGCGAGATAAACATTCGAGGTGCCGACGCACTTGTCAGTCTCCGTGCAGAGCCGCCGCACGACAACATCCTCCCACTCCCGCGAGAGCCTTCTCCGGCAGCCGAATTCCGCAAATCTGAACGTGTAGGTTCCGTCGTTCAGCCTGCGGATTTTTTCATCCAGCCGCGCTTCCGCCGACCTGCGCAGCCGCGCATAGTCATACTGCATCCGGAAATAGACCTCGTTGACGATCTCCAGCAGGTAGATCTCAAACTGCATCGCAGAAAACAGCGGCCCGTCAACGACAATCTTCAGTTCACCGTTTTCATCCAGCTCAGCAGTGACATAATCGCGGATCGGATGCCACAGACGCAGAAATTCCACATAGTCGTCCTTGATGAACCGGATCGAGCGGAGATAGTCAAGCTCCTCTTTTTTGAAGCGCAGGGTGCAGAGGCGGTCAATCTGTTCGTTGATCTCCTGCACCATTTCCGGCGTAAAGACAATGCCCTTGCTGCGGCACTTGAAATAATACTTTCCGCAGAGATCGGTGTGCTTATGGAAAATGACCTGATCCATATTGAATTTGTACAGGTCGGTATCCAGCAGGGATACCACGATCGGTTCGAGCTTCATCGCAGCTTCCTCCTTTGCTTCATTCAGATAATGTCGATCTGGCAGCTTCTCATGGTTTCGAGGGCTGCTTCGTGCTTTTGCGGCGTGACACCCGCACAGCAGGCCGCATCGACCGCGATCGGAGCCTCCGGGAAATTCGCCTTCAGCAGCAGCGCATTGCTGACCACGCAGATATCCGTGCAGAGGCCGATCAGCTCAATGCCAAACGGCTCGCCGTCCGCAGCCTGCCGGACGAATGCCGGGAGGTCTGCCGCACCGAAGGTGTGCTTCAGCACCGGCGTGAAGCCCTTTTCCGCGAGTGCCGCAGCGATCTGCGCGTCAAGCTGCCAGCCGTCCGTGCCCTTGATGCAGTGCGGGACAGGGAGTTTTTTGCCCTCGGCGGTGTCCATATAGTTTTCACCGTGCGTGTCAAAGGTCGCGAAGATCTCTCCGCCGAAGTTCCTGATTTTCCGCACGGCGGCCGGAACGATCGCGCAGGCCTCCTTTGTGCCGAGCGCACCGTCCACAAAATCCTTCTGCATATCCACAACGATCAGTATTTTTTTCATGATAATCCTCCTTCTGAAACAGGTTACAGCGGTTCGGCTTTCCGCCGGTAGAGCTTTGCGGGGCGGTGACCGCCGCCGCGGACATATTCATCCGTTTCCTCGACATATCCGCTGACCATGCGTCGGAAATTTGCCGGAAGCACGGACACGTTCATGATCGTTTCCTGCACTCTTTGCAGAGCGGAGAGCGTGAATTTCTCGGGCAGGAAATCGAAGATCGCGTCATAGTGCTTTGCCTCCTCCCGCAGTGCGGAGAGTGCGGCCGCAATGATCGCGGCGTGGTCAAAGGCGAGGCCGCCGCTGTCGATGATCCGGAACGATGTTCTGCGAAAATGTGTGGTTTCCGCTTGCAGCACGGCATGCAGCGTAATGTCCGCATAGCTGAGGGTCAGGTGATAGCTGCCGTCGTCCCCGCAGGTGAAGCTGACGGCGAACCACTGTGCATCTGCGGCGTCATCGCGGCCGGTCTGTCTGACCGATTCCTCGCTGATGACGGACGCATAGGCATGTGAGATGATCCAGCCGCGGGGGTCGCGGTCGGGCTGACTGAACACGCCGACGGGCAGGATTGAGACAGGCTTGACGTTTGTTTCCTCCTCGATCTCCCGCAGTGCGCACTGTTCGACGGTTTCGCCGCGCTGGAGGAAGCCGCCCGGCAGTGCCCACATATCCTTGAACGGATGCCCGCCGCGGCGGATCAGCAGCAGGAGCAGTTTGTTTTCGGGATTTTTGCGATAGCTGCCGGTATTTTCTGCGCGGATCATAAAAGCCGCGACATCGGCAGTGACGGACGGCCGGTCATAATCGCTGAGGTTATAGTTTGCGAGAAAAGACTGTTCGCTGTCCAACGGGATCGCCTCCTTTGTTATTGCTATAATGATAATAACACAAAAGTAATAACTTGTCAAGAGGTTTTCGATATTTTCTGATGTTTTAACAGAAAAAAGAGGGGATCCGGTTCGTTCCGGGACGGAATGAGGGCAAACATCAAGTCCTTCCCCCTGCTTTAAGCTGCAATAGAAAACACGTACCTTCTATCATTTCATAAAAATGGGATTTCAAAGGGACAGTGTCCCTTTGGTCGGTTTGGTGAGTTTGCGGTGCAAACTCATAGCGAAGCGAGCGAGAGCCCAGTATCAATCATCGCGCAGCGATACCTTTTTCGACAAGCAAACGTCAGCAAAGCTGACGTACCAAAACTTTTATTCGACATCGCCGGTTACGTGCTGAAAGTCCCCGATTGGCCACTCCTCATTTACAGAAAACTGTTGACAGAATTGCTTTTTTTTGGTATAATTAGATACACTGATACCGGCTGCGGTTCATTGCCGACCATGCTGTAAAGGAGGAATGAAAAATGAAATGCTTATCATGCGGCAGCGTGATCCCGGATGATTCCGTCAAATGCCCGGACTGCGGTGAACAACTGCAAAAACAGCGGGAGCTGACCGCAGGCTCGTCGCCAAAAAAGCGGTTTACCTATGATTCGCTCGGCAGCAGACGCGATTTTCTGCTCCGCAAGGGCCCGAAAACGCTCTGTGCGGTTCTCGCGCTGACTGCGGTCGCTGCGACCGTCATCTACTATATCTCCCTGCTGTTCTCAAAGCATTATGAGGAAATCAAGGCGCTGCTCATTGTGGGTATTCCGGTCTATATTCCGCTGATTGTTCAGCTCGTTTATTTGAAAAAGGCCGGAGCCTGCATCCGTTCGGAGGAATACGGAAAGGCCTGGGAATATGCCGGTAAAAGCAGGACGCTGCATTTCGTCTATATCTGCTACCTGATGTGCTTCCTGATAATTGCCGGTCTGGCGGGCAGCTTTCCGTTTATTGCGCTCGCGCTGCTGGCAGCTCTGCTCGGGCTTGTGTTTTACTGTTCGCGGGTTGCGGCAAATGCAAGAAAATCTATCAGTGATGCGGAAGCACAGCAGGAGGAGGCGGTTCTTGCTGCAGGCGGCGGCCTGAAAGAGGAAAATACTGTTCAGCCGGTCAACCAGACCAAAACCGTGCTGGTCTCGGTCGGCGTAATTGCCGTATTTCTTCTCCCGTGTATCCTGATTCTGATAACGGGCAAGGCCTTTCCCGCATTTGTTGCCTTCGCTGTTTTTATCGCCGTTATCATTGCCCTTATTGTTAAGGAGAAAATTGACCGGAATAACTGGAAAACGCAGGGGCTCTGGCACGACCGCCCCGACCAGTATTATCTGCATCCCCGGATTTTCCTCACCGAAAAGGTCAGCTTTGACCGCGTGATCGAGGAAATCAAAAAATCCGATTTTGCCCTGTCTCAGACGCACTGGTCTACCAATCATGACGGGCGTATCAGCTTCATCGGTTATAATAAGCTGTTCGAGGGCATGCTTTCAGAGTTCGCCTATGACGATCCGGAAAAAAGCAAATTCGTCTTCAATTTCAGCCATTTCGTCCGCGGCCGCGGCTCCGGCGCCGGTGCGCACGGGCTGCTCCGGCATGTCATCAGAAAACGCGAAATGGCACGCGGTGATGATATCAAAAAATATGAGATCTGGATGAACCTTTGTCTGACACAGGTCGAACAGGCCATCCTGCGCATCGACCCCAATGCCGATATCCGTTCCGGTTCTTAAGGAAGTACTGATTAAATCCCGCCTGACGGCTTGGCACGCAATCTACTTGCATATTTTCCGTCATCTTGCACGAAAACTCCTTGCT
>CAMNJD010000259.1 GCA_946540705.1 uncultured Ruminococcus sp.
TTCCGCAGCGCTTCTGCAAATCTCGCTCTGCGCGTTTCGTCTTTTTCTTAACGGCTGTATATCATCAGCTTCGTCTGAAAGCGGCTGTAAAACTCCTTAGCCGCCGCCTTTGTAAAGGTGATCGCACAGATCTTGCTGACGTCGATCCCCGCGCCGACCATTGCCGCCATCCGTTCAACGAGCGAGGTCGTTTTGCCGGAGCCCGCTGCCGCTTCGACAAAGAAATTGCAGTCGATCTCCTGCTTGATGCGTTCACGCGCAAGGGTGTCCTGTTCGAGAATCGTCATGCTTGTGCGCCTCCTTCCTCACAGATCCCTTTGTACGGGCAGTATTTGCAGTTGTCTTTTGATGCGTTTGCCGGATATGAATTTGTCCGGATTGACTCTGCGATTTCCGCAAGTTTTGTATCGATCAGCGCTGCACGCTCCGGTGTATATTCGCATGGCACGATCTGATTACGGCGCAGATACCAGTATTCCCCGCCGGATACTGATTTGCCTTGTTTTTGCAGCATATCCGCATACAGCATCACCTGAATGCATGAAACTGCGTCGTTTTCATCATGCTTTACAGTCCTTCCGGTTTTATAATCAATCACACGGAATGTACCGTCCGGCAGCTCAGCCAGCGCATCAAGCCTGCCTGTAATAGTGATACCGCAGCCGTACTGCATTTTAATCTCCTGCTCCGTTTCAATGACCCGGATGTTCACGGCACGGTCATAACCATTGCGGACGGCGTTCAGGAAATCCGCTTTCACCTTGTCTGCATCGGACTGATTCATCGGCGGACGCTCCGTCAGATAACGCGCGAAAATCTGCTCTGCGTTCTGCATAAATGCATCTACATCCGGATACTGGTTTTTCAGCATTTTCATCGCTTCATGCACCAGATTTCCAAACTCTTTCGGATTGATTACATCGAACACATTGTCCGTTTCTGGCTCCGGAATGCATATGACATATTTATAACAGTATTTCTTCGGGCACTCTATAAATGTTTCGATTTTGCTGGGCGAAAGCACGGAAACCTCGCCGTCTGCGGGCTGTGTTTCCGCACATTCCGGCAGTTGTGCTGCGATATGTTCGCCGCGCAAATAAGCATGACCGATCTCCGTGATACCGGAAAGATTCTGCGAAAAATATCCCGTATGCTGAATCAGGTTTTCAAACGCTTTTTCATCGGTTCCGTCGGTCTGCTGATACAGCGCAAACAGAACCGATGATGCGTTATTCGCTTTCAGCTCCGCCGTGTCATATCCGCACCAGCTCAGCTCCGTGCGGACATCGAGCGCCGCAGCAGTCCGCAGCAGATCAAACAGCGAATGCTGCGCCTGCGCGATCAGATTGCGCGAGGTCGGCGCATTCTCGCCGAACACTTCAAGTTCATCATCGAGCAGCAGATAGTTTTCGGTCGGTTCGCCGGGGAACATTTCAGCGGACAATCCCATGACAAACAGATTGGGGCGCAGCGATGTCAGTGCGCCGGAGATCGTCGTAATATGCAGTGCTCCTTCGCGGCTGTTTTCTACGCAGATACGCGCTTTTAGCAGATCGTTGAACAGCTTGTCCGCCGGCTCACCGGTCATTGCAGTGAACCGTTCGAGCGTATCACAAATCATATTCTTTGCGGCAGCATCCAGCCTGCCGAGATCATTTTTGCGTATTTTCGCATACCGCCGGATAAGCGCAGCGCAGTCCATGCCGAAGCGGACAAATACATCGTAAAGCTGCGAAACAAGGGCTTCGTCCCGACTATCAGATAATTTGTAATTCTCAATGCGCGCGGCATTGACCGCCGAATCCGTACCGAGACGCATTGCGCCCGCTGTTTCGATCAGCTTATTGAGATGCGTGATCCCGAAATCCTCACAGAATTGCTTTGTATCAAAAGCATTGCTTGTCAGCAGCGTGCGCAGCGCGTCAATGCCGCAGTGACCGGACGTTTTCCAGTTCCGGTAATCGCGCAGGACAGCAGCCGAATTCGTCAGCGTGACCGGCAGACCGCAGCCGAAGGTCACAGGAATCGAAAAGCGGCTTGTCAGCTCAAAAAGAAGTGACGCATAGGTCGTATCTGCCACCGCGACCGTACACTGATCGAGCGGCAGCTTTTCGCGGTAGATCGTTCCGATCACATTTTCAGCTTCATTCGCAGCACCGTAAGCCTCGGTGAGCTTCGGCATGGCAAGCGGCTTTTCTGCTTTTTGCAGCAGAGCGCAGAGCGATACCGTCACAGCGTTTCCGCATGAAATCTGCGAAATCAATGCCTGTTCCAGCGGCGCAAACGGGTATTCCTGTAATACCGTGCACTCTGCTGTCAGCGGCTTTGCATGGCTGATAGCATATCGCAGAATACCGATGCTGTCAATCATGTTTTTGTCCTGCAATGCGCTCATGTACCGGTCATACACATCAAGCAAAGCGGCGTTTTTCTCAGTAAAACTGCTGCTTTTCAGCCCGGCTGCAATTGTTTTGCGTTCATCGTTTGTGATCTGCAATTCGTATATCGTAAGCAGCACGCAAAAAACTGAACACATAATATAATCCTGATTCCGCAAAACTGAACCCGCCAAGTACTATACAAAACAGCGTAAATATGGTAAAATACCGCACACAGAAATGAGAGGAAGCCGTTTGGCTTCCTCTCTTTCTGACGTTTCAGTCAATCGGCGCTTTTTTGAAATTATGCACTTTACGAATCTACCTTGACCTTGCGATGTCAAGCTCCGAATCGTTCAAATGATCTGTAATCTCATTTTTTCTGCACAGATCATTATACGTCATTTCCGGGTGTTCCGGAAAGTCCTGAATGACCTGTTCTCTCAACTCCATTGAACGCCTTTCTTTTGAAACCTGCTTTTTTTCCATCGCGTTTTCCTCCGTCTTATATTTTGATTCTCGTGATTTTTCCCCACGGCGGAGTGACATCATCATTATTCAGCAGCCAGAGCACGGGAATGCCCATTGCCGCCGATTCATCCGGAAACGGTGCATAGCCGTCTGTCAGGATAATGATGCTTGCCGGCAGTTGATCCTGCATATGATCCCGGACATACGCAAAAATGATACCGAAATTTGTTCCGCCGCCGCCCTCCGGTCTGATTGCACGAAATTCATCTTCATCCGCAAACGGCTTCGGCGCAATCACTCTTGCATCAAAAAAGCCAAGCCAGCCGCGCAGCTTGCCGTTGAACTGGTCGATTGCACCCTTGATCTCCGAATAGGCCGCCGTAATCATATCATCCGACATACTGGCGGAGGTGTCAATCATAAAGAGGATATCCGCGGCAAATTCGTCCTTTTCATTGAAATCCGGCAGAAAAAACGGGCTGTCATCCATACGCCTGTCCGGCGGCGTAAAGGAATAATCCGTGATCTCCTCCTGTACAAAATCCTGTAAAACCGTGCGCCAGTCCGTCTGCGGCTTTCGCAATTCTTTGAGCAGACGTTCAGCGCCCATCGGTATTCCGCCGCATTGATTGTCCGGATCGCGAATCGAGATCGCCTCGCAGGCATCAGTCAGCCGCTTGCGCCAGATATCCCGCTGTATATTCTGTGCCGCCTCGTCTTCCGCACCGCTGCTCCATTTAGAGTGATCGTCCCGGAATGCACCGTCACTTGTAATGTTTCCTTGACTGCCATTTTTACTCTTTGTCTTTTTTCCATTACCATTTGATGCTTTTCCGCTGCGCTTCTGCATTTTTCCGAGCATCTCATAAACCTGCTCGGCAGTGTATTCATATCCCTCCTTGCCATCGGGTGCAAGGTGCATGGATTCTCCGTATTCTCTGAGCGTAATGCTTTGCAGATTCATCTGATTGGATTTCAGAATATTGGAATTGACCACGATATCACAAGCGATATTGAACAGCTCGCCGTCACGCTCGCCCCGCCGGATACAGTGCTCTAAAACAATGTGCGGAATCTCATGCATCAGGATAAATTCAAGTTCTGCATCATTCAGCTTCTCCATAAATTCCGGCGAAAAGAAAATCTGTGTTCCGTCAGTCGCGGCGGTATTACAGGTATCATCCAGCGCAAATTTCATGCGCATCAGCAGCAGACCGTAAAAGCCGTGTTTCAGCAGGAGCCGCATACGTGCCAGCAGCAGCCGCTTCGCATACGCCCGCTTTTGTTCCTCAGACAGCACCATTCATCAGACTCCCCTTTGTTTGCAGCCAGCGAGAAAACTCCGGTATTTTCATCAGCGTTTTTTTGTAATCCGGTTCCAGATACATATAATCCCGCATCAGAACTGCCGAAAAATCCGACGGCATTTTTTCTGCATAGCGAATGGAATTTGCAATGCAGCTGAGGTCATCTCTGTGTGCGCGGGCATAGGCGGTCATGGAGGCGGTCAGCGCGTAAAGCGCATCGGGATTTTTCGGGAGCGGCGGCATTTTCCCGTCGAAAATATCCGCAATGTCCGGAAGCTCGCGGTATACCTTTGTCCATGTACGGAACTCCACGGCAGCGCCGGAGCCGACCACACCCGCGATCAGCGGATAGATCCCGTCAACATCATCGCTGACGCCGTGCAGCAGATTGCTGACCATTTCCCATGCACGCGGTGTCGGGAATGCAAGATCATCCGAAGCAGAATCAAAGCCGGAAAGATACGACTGCCGGAAAGAAAGGAAACCGACCACTTTTTCATGATTTCCCAAACGGATCGCCCACTCCTTCCATGAGGAAAAGCTGTCCTCGATTTCAATATGCAGCAGGCGGTTTGCAAGCGCTTTCGGCATTTTATATGCAACAGATTTATCCGTTACGCGGTTGCCCGCCGCGATGACGATACAGTTTTCCGGCAGCTTATGCTCCCCGACCGTGCGGTCGAGCGTGATCTGATACGCTGCCGCCTGCACGGACTGCGGCGCTGCGGATATTTCATCGAGGAACAATATATTGACTGTACTCTCAGAATCATCCATCTGAAAAATCTGCGGCTTCAGCCAGATTGCAAGCGTTTTGTCCGCATTGGCAGTCGGGATGCCGCGCAGGTCGATCGGATTGAACAGCAGCAGCCGCACATCGGTCACACAG
>CAMNJD010000260.1 GCA_946540705.1 uncultured Ruminococcus sp.
CTACGGGGTACTTTCCCCAAGCCCCAATCTTCCCCTTATAGAACGCTGGGGAATTTCGCTCTCTGCGGAGAGCGACGAGGGGCGCTGCCCTCGACCCGCAAGCCTTTGAAAAGACTTGAGCGAAACTTTTAATATGGGCGAAATTAAAAACTATTTGTTTGAACCTTATTTTTCCGACCACCTAAAAAATTACATACCCAAAAAAACGATGCGGAGAGGATGCCATGAAAACAGCACTGATTGCAATGAGCGGCGGAGTCGATTCCAGCACAGCGGCCTACCTGATGCAGCAGGCGGGCTATTCCTGTATCGGCTGCACGATGCAGCTCTACGAAAACGAGGACGCCGGGCTGCCCGCCGAGGGAACATGCTGCTCGCTTGACGATATCGAGGATGCACGGGCGATTGCAAACCGCCTGAACATGCCCTACTATGTATTCAATTTCAAAGAGCGCTTCCGTGAGCAGGTCATCGGAAAATTCTGCCGCGTCTATCTCGAGGGGCGCACACCCAATCCCTGCATTGACTGCAACCGCTGCCTGAAATTCGATGCGCTGCTGGAGCGCGCCGATGCGCTGGGCTGCGACAAGATCGTCACAGGGCATTATGCCCGGATCGAGGAGACTGACAACGGCTTTGTGCTCAGGCGCGCTGCCGATCCTGCAAAGGATCAGAGCTATGTGCTCTACATGCTGACGCAGGCGCAGCTCCGCCGCGTGATGCTGCCGCTCGGCGGGCTCAGTAAGCCGCAGGTGCGCGAGATCGCGGCGGCACAGGGCTTTCTCAATGCGCACAAGTCAGATTCGCAGGATATCTGCTTTGTTCCGGACGGCGATTACGCCCGCGTGATTCAGGCGCAGACCGGCATCAGACCCGAGCCCGGGGAGTTTGTCGATATGCAGGGGCATGTGCTGGGACAGCATGCCGGACTGATCCGCTATACGGTCGGGCAGCGGCGCGGCCTCGGCATCGCGATCGGAAAGCCGGCCTATGTCGTCGGGCTGGATGTGCCGCGGAACCGCGTCATCATCGGTACGAATGACGACCTCTTTCACCGGTGCTGCACTGTCACGGACGTCAACTGGATCGCCGGAGCGCCCCCGCAGGCGCCGGTGCGCTGTCAGGCGAAGATCCGCTACCGTCACCCGGCGCAGCCTGCCGTTGTGCAGTTTACGGACGACAATACTGCCCTGCTGACCTTTGATGCGCCGCAGCGTGCGATTACGGCAGGCCAGGCGGCTGTATTTTATGACGGAGATACCGTGCTCGGCGGCGGCGAGATCGTCCGCACCGTCACGGCGAAAGGAAGTGGAAAGAATGACTGATATCCTGATCGTTGAGGACGACCTCGAGCTCAGCGCACTCCTGACGGATTTCCTCCGGGATGAGGGCTACACAGTCTCGGCCGTGGCAAGCGGCGAAAAAGCAGAGGAACTCTTTGCCAAATACGGTGCAAGACTGGTTGTGCTCGATATCAACCTCCCGGACGTCAACGGCTTTGCGGTCTGTTCAAAGCTCCGCGAAAGCGCCGATACCCCGATCCTCATTGTCAGTGCGCGGACGGATAAGGAGGACAAGCTCAGCGGCTTTGACCTCGGTGCAGATGATTACATCGAGAAGCCCTATGACATTGACCTGCTGCTCGCGAAGATCAAGGGCATCTTCAAGCGGCGCTATCAGCGCAGCATCCTCTCCGCCAGCGGTGTGACACTCAACTTAGCAGACCAGACCGCCGAGATCGACGGACAGCCTGTCATTCTGCCCGCAAAGGAATTCGAGCTGCTCGCCCTGCTGATCGAAAATCAGGGCAAGGCACTGAAAAAGGAGTATCTGTTCAACACGGTCTGGGGCAGTGACAGCGATTCGGAGATGCAGACGCTGCATGTGCATATCAACCGGCTGCGGCGCAAGCTCGGCGATGACCCGAAGAACGCCAGCCGCCTGCTGACGGTCTGGGGTGTGGGGTACAAGTTCGTATGAGGATGTTCAAAGCACTGTTTTTTACCGTAACAGCGTCATTTCTGCTGCTGGCGGGCATCCTGCTGTATCTGATCGTGACCGCTCCCGTGACATCCGGCGGGTATTACCGTGTCGAGGCCAAGCGTCTGGCGGATGACCTGCGCGAAAACGGAACCTATGACCTCTCGAAATATCCGCATCTGACCCGCGTTTCGACTGCTGCGGACGGCGGGCTCTATGATACCTCTGCACATTATCTCATTCTCGATATCAGCGGCACGCTTTACCGCGTGGAATATGACACAGGCAGCAAGAACAATCTGCTGCTGCATGCGGGCATCGTGCTCGGGCTGATGCTGACGGTGCTGCTGGTGATGATGCTCTACCTGCACCGGCATATTATCAAGCCCTTCGGCCGGCTGAACAGTGTACCGCAGGAGCTTGCAAGGGGCAATCTCGCGGTACCGATTCCGGAGGAAAAGAGCCGGTTTTTCGGAAAATTCACATGGGGCGTCAATCAGCTCCGCGAGAGCATCGAGGGAAGCCGGAAGAAGGAGATCACCATGCAGCGGGACAGAAAGCTGCTCCTGCTCTCCCTCTCTCACGATATCAAGACGCCGCTTTCCGCGATCAAGCTCAATGCAAAGGCGCTGGCAAAGGGGCTCTACAAGGATGAGGAAAAGCGCCGCAGTACAGCGGAGAGCATCAACGCCCGTGCGGATGAGATCGAGCATTTTGTCAGGCAGATCACAGAAGCCGCAAGCGAGGATTTCATGAGCTTTGAGGTGAAGCAGGGCGAGGAGTTCCTCAGCCGGATCCTTGCAAGGCTGCATGCGCGGTATGCCCCGCAGCTCGCGCAGACCGGCACGCAATTTGTCATCGGGGACTATCGGGACTGCCTGCTGTCCTGTGATCCGGACAGGCTGGCGGAGTGTCTGCAAAATCTGATCGAGAACGCGATCAAATACGGCGACGGCAGAGAGATCGCGCTGAAATTTGACAGCATGGACGGCTGCTCGCTGATCACAGTCTCGAATACCGGCTGCACACTGGAGGAAAAAGAACTCACGCAGATCTTTGCGAGCTTTCACCGCGGGAGCAATGCGGAGCGGGCAGCCGGTAACGGACTGGGGCTGTTTATCTGCAAGAAGCTGATGACGCTGATGGGCGGCGAGGTCTATGCGGAGATCGCCGACGGGCGCTTTGAGATCACACTGGTCGTGCGGATGGCATAACAGAATACAAAAAGCCATCGTATCCCACACCCGAGATACGATGGCTCAGTCTGTCGAAAAAGGTATCGCTGCGCGATGATTGATATTGGGCTCCGCCCAAACCCGCCAAAGGGACATTGTCCCTTTGGAATC
>CAMNJD010000261.1 GCA_946540705.1 uncultured Ruminococcus sp.
AAACGCCCCGAACCGGCATGGGTTCAGGGCGAACAGAGTTTCTGATCCGCGGTACCACCTGAATTCAGACAGCGCTGCTTTCTGCGGACTGTCTGCACTTTATGCTGCACGGTTACGGCGGCAGCCCCCGTCAGACAGTTCTCTCAGCATCAGACAATGCCGGGCTTTCCCGTCCGCTGCTCGGAACGCGACCTTCATCTCCGCGGCGGAGGCACTCTCAGCGACCGTGCCCTCTCTGAACCGCCTGTCCGGGGACTACTCCTCGTTCGTCATGGCATTTTTTCACAATACAGTACAATAATTATATCAGGCATTTGGCTTTCCGTCAAGCGTTTCTATAATTTTCGTCATTTTGCACAACCAAAGCAGGCGTCCGAGCGGTTGACAAAAGCCCCTGATTTGTGATAATATATATGTGTGTAAACTGGGGTCGGCTATACACGATCAGAAATCCCGGAAATCCGGCCCGCAGAAGAAAGGAAGCATTGCTGCATGAATGAATTGATGACACCGGCGCTCGCATCCCTCCCGATGGGCGACGATACGCCGGTACTGCTCTATGTGCTGCTGGGCTGCGGCGCACTGGTGCTGCTGATCGCGGTGACCGCAATGGGCAAGCTGTCTGCCGCGCAGAAGAAAAAGAAGAAGAAAAAGCGGAAGCGTCCGCCCGTCAACAGGCCGCAGTGAGATGGCTGAACCGAGGCTTGTTGCGCTGACCTTCGATGACGGCCCGAATCCCGATACGACGCTGCCGCTGCTGGATCTGCTGAAGGCGCACGGCGTCCCCGCGACATTCTTTGTCATCGGGGAGAAGCTCACGCCCGATACCGCACCGATCACGGCGCGGGCAGCAGAACAGGGCTGCGAGATCGCAAACCATTCGTTCTCGCATCCGGATATGTCCGGCATGACTGCGGACGAGATCGCCGCACAGGTCGGCATGACCTCGGCGCGCATCCGGCAGATCACCGGAAGGGAACCGGCTTTTTTCCGTCCGCCGTATATCGCTGTGAGCGAGGAGATGTTCTCGCAGATCGGCATGCCGTTCATCGCGGGCTTTGGCTGCGATGACTTTGACCCGGCGGTCAGTACCGCGGAGCGCATCTCGCGCACAATGGCACAGCTTCGCGACGGCGCTGTCATCCTGCTGCACGATGCGGCGGGGAATGTGCAGACCGTTGAGGCCGTGCGGGCGCTGATCCCGCAGATCAGGGCGGCGGGCTATGAATTTGTGACCGTATCGGAGCTGTTTTCCCGCAGGCAGATCACCCCGCAGCGCCGGATCCTCTACTCCTATGCGGAGCAGGAAACGATGTATGCGGAAACAGAATAAACCGGACAGTCTGCACTGCCCGTACAAAAGATAAGGAGTGTTAACATGGATCCCAAGCATGATGCAAACGAGCTGAACCTCGACGGAACCGTCGAAGCTGCAAGCGATGCTGCCGATGCGGCAGAACGCGCCGTCCGCCGGAAAAAGCGCAGACCGCGCAATCCCGACGGTACACCGGTCCGCAGACCGCGCCCGGCTGCCGATGCGGCGGGTGAGGTTGCCGCAGAGGCGGAGCGTCTGTTCGCTGAAAACAGCCCCGCTGCCGAGCAGGACGGCGACCGCCCGCGCAGAAAGCGCAGACCGCGCAATCCCGACGGCACACCGGTCCGCAGACCGCGTCCGCAGACCGACGGCGAGCAATCACCCGCGGACTGGGAGCGTGAGCTGGAGACACTTCAGCGCCCGCGCAGAAAGCGCAGACCGCGCCCGGAGGAGGATACTGTCAGTGAGGCAGACCGTCTGCTGAACGGCGATACAGAGCGCGACTTCGAGGAGGTGCAGCGCAGACGCAGAAAGCGCCGCATGCGCTCCGAGGGCGCATCAGCCGCCGCACTCGCAGCCGCAGAGAGCGCCGAGAAGACACAGGCACAGCCTGATGATGCAGCAGAGGAGATCGCTGCGGAGCTGTCAGAGCCCGAGGAGGAGATCACCGAGGCAGCGATAGATGCCGCAGAGAGCACGGAGGAGGAATACCCCGAGCTCGATCTGGACTGGCGCAATGACCCCGAATTTGCCGATGCAGAGGATGAGGATGCTGATGAGGCGGAGGCGTATGAGCCGCCGAAAAAGAAGAAAAAGTCCTTCTTTGCCAGACTGTTCGGCTCTAAGGATGATGACGAGGACGAGGATGCGGATGACACATCCGAGTTTGACGATTACACCGAGGACGAATATTACGATCCGGAGACTGAGGGCGAGGATGCGGATGACGATGAACGCTTCAACTGGGTCGCAGCGGACGGCAGTGATGCGGATGCGGCAGAGTCAGAGGAAGCAGCAGACGGCGAATCCGATGCAGAAGCGGAGGAAGCCCCCGATCTGTTCGCGGAGGATGCAGAGCCCGCAGCGGATGACGCAGATATCTATGCTTCGGATGACGACGTGGAATATGATGACGATGCGTCTGCGGATGACAGTGAATATGATGATGATTACGACGACGATGATGATGACGATGATGACGATGACGATGATGATGACGACGGGGAATACTACGATGAGGATGAGCCCGGCAAAAAGAGCCGCGGCCTGATCGTCGGGATCGTTGCGGTCTGCGCGGCTGCGGTCTGCATTACCGCGGGCTGCCTGTTCTATGTCAAGAGTCAGCCTGAAAAGATGCTCGACCTGCTCCGCACCGGCAACTACACCGGCGCTGAGGACTACTATAAGAACCACTCCTATGCGGAGTCGGAGAAGATCGACGAGGTCATTACGGCACAGGCGGATATCGTGCGGCAGAAGTATCTGAACGAGGAGATCAGCTACGATCAGGCGCTGAACGATTCCAAGCAGCTTGAGGCGATCCAGTCTATGCGTTCGCGCACGGACTTCACCTGCTCCGATGCGATTGAGCTGATCCATGACAGCCGTGTGCATTACGATGCCGGCATCACCGCGCTCGATGCGAAGGACTATGACAGCGCGATCGAGGAGTTCAGCAAGACCTGTGAGGCCGATACCAAGTATTATGAGGATGCGCAGAAGCGCATCAAGGAAGCTGAGGACGGCCGCGAAAAGGTCAAGAACGATGAGATCCAGCAGATCATTTCCGATGCGAATGCACTTGCAAAGGCAGACAGCCCGGATTATCTGGCGGCCTACAAGAAGCTCAGCGAGGCTGCACCGCTCTATGACAATGACGAGCGCCTGACCAGTGTCGCGAATATGATGCGCACCTCCTATATCAATGAGAAGATCACCTCCGCAAACGGCCTTGCCGCTGAGCATCTCTATGACGATGCGCTGGGTCTGCTCGAAATCGCGAACACCGAAATGCCCGATACACTGGAAATTCCGGCGAAGATCGACGCGATCAAGAGCGAGAGCAAGGAATATGCGTATAACGAGCACAAGCAGCAGGTTCTCGCAGAGGCGGCAGAGGCATTCGACCTCTACGGCGCCGAGAACGCGATCGTCGTGCTTCAGAGCGCGGCAGACCTCGCGGATGATGAGGACATTCAGGTGAAGATCCAGGAGTACGAGTCCAAGAAGACTGCCGTTGTCTCCGCACTGACCGTCACCAATCAGCACGGCGCGATCAAGAATGTCGATACCGCAAAGACCTCCAAGGGTACGGAGATCTCCAAGGTGCTTCAGTATCAGGTCATCACGACCTATAACCCGATCGGCGTGACCTACTCCACCGGCGAGAACGGCGGCCTGACCAAGATCGGCTTCACCGTTGCGCCTGATGAGCTGTTCAGCAAGGACAGCTACAGCAGCGTTGTCGTCAAGGTCTATGCAGACGGCAAGCTGATCCACACCACCAACGCGATCACCGCTGATACCGAACCGTTCAAGGTTTCGGCAGACTTCGCGGCAGAAACCAAGGAGCTCCGCGTGGTTGTCGAGGATACCAGCAAGCCCGCAGCAGGCGATCCGAATGTCAAGCTGTTTGTCGATATCTACGATATGACAGTCAGCCGGTAATCATATCACCGGAAACAGGCTTATCCGTCTGCGGGTAAGCCTGTCCTGCATAAAATCACCAACAGGAGGGAATCCAGAACAATGAAAATCGAAACACAGTGCCTGCACGCAGGCTACACCCCCGAAAACGGCGGCCCCCGTGTCGTGCCGATTGTCCAGAGCACTACCTATGCATTTGATTCTACCGCAAAGATCGCGTCCCTGTTCGATATGCCGACGGAGCCGATCTATTCCCGCTTTGCAAATCCGACAGTCGATGCGGTCGAGAAGAAGATCGCTGCGCTGGAAGGCGGCGTCGCGGCAATGTGTACGACCAGCGGTCAGGCAGCAAGCCTGCTCTCCATCCTCAATATCTGCAATGCCGGCGACAGCTTCATTTCGACCGGTACGATCTACGGCGGCACGCTGAACCTGTTTGCCGTGACGCTCAAGCGCTTCGGCATTGAGTGCATCTTTGTCGATCAGGAGGCATCCCGCGAGGAGCTTCAGAAGGCGATCAAGCCCAATACCCGCTGCGTTTTCGGCGAAACGCTCGCAAACCCCGCACTTGCAATTCTCGATATCAAAAAGTTTGCGGACTTTGCCCATGAAAACGGCATGCCGCTGATCGTCGACAATACCTTCCCGACCCCGATCCTCTGCCGCCCCAAGGAGTTCGGCGCGGACGTTGTGATCCACTCCACGACCAAGTACATGGACGGCCATGCGGTGCAGGGCGGCGGCGTGATCGTTGACTGCGGCACCTTCCCGTGGGACAACGGCAAATATCCGGAGTTCACAGAGCCCGACGAGAGCTATCACGGCGTCTGCTATGTCCGCGAGTTCGGCAATATGGCCTATATCATCAAGTGCAGAATGCAGCTCATGCGCGATTTCGGCTGCTATCCGAGCGCCACGAACGCATTTTATCTGAACCTCGGCCTCGAGACACTGGCTGTCCGCATGAAGCAGTACTGCATCAATGCGCAGAAGGTCGCAGAGTTCTTGGAATCGCGCCCGGAGGTCGAGTCGGTCAGCTATCCGGGTCTTGCCAATGACCCGTATCACGAGCGCTCCAAGATCTATCTCCCCGACGGCTGCTCCGGCGTGATCTCCTTTGTCATCAAGGGCGGCAGAACGACCGCGATGAACTGGATGGATTCGCTGAAGCTGGCATCGAATGTCGTGCATGTTGCGGATATCCGCACCTGTGTGCTGCATCCGGCCTCTGAGACGCACCGTCAGCTCACCGATGAGCAGCTTGTCGCGGCGGGCATCAATGCCGGCATGATCCGTCTGTCCGTCGGTCTGGAAAATGTCGAGGACATTATCGCCGACCTGACACAGGCGTTCGAGGCGATTCACTGAACAAAAACGAGTCAATGCGTGATTCCTTCCCGGAATCACGCATTCCCATCATCAGAACGGAGTGGAGCTATGACATTTTCCGAACTGCGGCAGCAGTATCCCGAATTCGTTTTTCAGGGCATCAACGCAAATTATCATGACGGCAGGCTGCATGTGTTCTATGATTTTGAGATTCCCGGCCTCTGCTGCTTTGCGCCGCACTGGGAGATCCCGTGTCCGGAGCCCGCAATGGATGACGGCACGCTCTGGCGGCTGCTGACGGCACTGGGCATGGCTGAGCTGGTCAGCTATTGGAAGATCACCTGCTCTCCGACCGTGCGCCTGCCGATGCAGATGAGCCGGACTGAGGCGGACTGGTGGAAGCAGCTTTATTTCGGCGGCCTCGGGGAATTCTTCTACCGCAACGGTATTGAGACTGATTTCAGCAGCTTCATGACGGTCGTCCCCGGCGAGGATCCGGTGCCGTTTGCAGATCACACTGCGGGAAAGACGCTCTCCGGCCGGCTGATTCCGGTCGGCGGCGGCAAGGATTCGATCGTCACGCTGAATCTGCTGAAGGAGCAGCTCGGCGATGCATACGCCTATCAGATCAACCACCGCGATTCCTCGGAGAAGGCCGCACTGCTTGCGGGCATCCCCGCTGCGCGAATCCTTGAGCCCGGACGCACGCTCGACAAAAATATGCTCGACTGCAACCGCCGCGGCTTCCTCAACGGCCACACGCCGTTTTCCGCGATCGTCGCGTTTTCTTCGGTGCTGACAGCCTATCTGAACGGGCTTGCGGAGGTGATCCTCTCGAATGAATCCTCGGCGAGCGAATCGACAGTTTCCGAGCAGGAGGTCAACCACCAGTATTCCAAGAGCTATCAGTTCGAGCGGGACTTTGCCGCATATGAGCGCGAATACCTGAAGTCCGGCGTCCGGTATTTCAGTCTGCTCCGTCCGCTGACGGAGTTTCAGATCGCACGGTATTTTGCATCGCTCCCGAAGGCCTATCATGAGATTTTCCGGAGCTGCAATGCCGGCGCCAAGGAGGACAAATGGTGCGGACACTGTGCGAAATGTCTGTTTGTCGCGGTGATTCTGTCACCGTTTTTGCCGTATCATGAGATCGTGCGGCTGCTGGGCTCCGATCTGTTCAATCTGCCGGAAATGGAGCCGGTTATGCAGGAGCTCTGCGGCGCACTGCCGAATAAGCCTTTTGAATGCGTCGGCAGCCGCAAAGAGGTGAACATCGCGCTCTGTCTGGCGATCAAACGGGCAGAGGCGGCAGGGGAGCAGCTCCCGCTGCTGCTGGCAAATTACAGGACATCTCCGCTCTTTGCGCAGTATGCGGCGGGGGCGTCTGATTTCGGGCAGGAGTGGGACCCGCAGCATCATCTGCCGGACGCACTCGCGGCACTCGTCAAGCATGAATGCGTGGACGCATTCCGTCAGAAAGGATGAAAGCATGGCACATATTATCGTAACCGGCGGCGCCGGATTCATCGGCAGCCACACCGTTGTGGAATTGCAGCAGGCAGGGGAAACCGTCACGGTGCTCGACAACTTCTGCAACAGCAATCCCGAAGTGCTCGGGCGCATTGCGGAGATCACCGGCACAAAGCCGGCCCTCGCGGAGATCGACCTCTGCGACCGGGAAAAGGTGTTCGCGTTTTTCGCCGATGCCAAGGCCGATGCGGTGATTCACTTTGCGGGACTGAAGGCCGTGGGCGAATCCTGCAAGATCCCGCTGCGGTATTATTCCAACAACCTCACCGGCACCCTGAATCTGCTGGAGGCAATGGCAGCGGCCGGCTGCAAAAAGCTCGTATTTTCGAGCTCTGCGACAGTCTACGGCGACCGCAACCCCGTCCCGTTCACGGAGGGCATGCCCACTGCCGCGACCAATCCCTACGGCTGGACAAAGCTGATGATCGAGCAGATGCTCATGGATACCGCCGCCGCAGACCCGTCATGGTCGCTGGTCGCACTGCGGTACTTCAACCCGATCGGCGCACATCCGTCCGGCCTGATCGGCGAGAGCCCGAACGGCATTCCGAATAATCTGGTGCCGTATATTGCAAAGGTCGCGATCGGTGAGCTCGATCACCTCAATGTGTTCGGCGATGACTATGATACGCCTGACGGCACCTGCATCCGCGACTATATCCACGTTGTCGATCTCGCGAAGGGGCATCTCTGCGCGCTGCGCTATGCGGATACGCTTGCGGGATTCAAGGAGGTCAACCTCGGCACGGGGCACGGCTCCTCAGTCATGGAGGTGCTGCACGCCTACGAAAAAGCCTGCGGCCGGGAGCTGCCCTATGTGATTGCGCCGCGCCGTGACGGCGATATCCCGCGCATGTACGCGCAGACCGATCGTGCGAAGGAGCTGCTGCACTGGGAGGCGGAGTCCGATTTGCTGACCATGTGCCGCGATAGCTGGAATTTCACAAAAAAGAATGTATGAGGAAACGCTGAATATAGTATCGCTGCACGATGATAGATAACGGAGCTCCGCACAGCACAGTGCGGGGAGTCCCATTTTGCCGATTAAATCAGTGATTCCTTAGCGGCACGATCAGAAAACCGCGCCGGATCGTTTCGTGATCCGGCGCGGTTTGTTTTCCGATTGATTACGCAGTCTGAAGCTGCTTGCCGTCCTCGCCGTAGAGCAGCGGGGCGGTGTGGTTCTGTACGCAGTCCGCGGTGATGACGACCCGTCTGACGTCGTTCTTCGAGGGAACATCAAACATCGTCTGCATGAGGATGCCCTCGAGAATGGCTCTCAGGCCGCGCGCACCGGTTTTCTGTGCAATCGCCTGTTTTGCGATCTCCGCGAGCGCTTCATGCTCGGCTTCCAGCTCGATCTGGTCATACCGAAACAGCTTCATATACTGCTTCATGAGCGCGTTTTTCGGCTCTGTGAGAATGCGGATGAGGGAATCCTCGTCCATCTCATCGAGCGCCGTGATGATCGGCAGTCTGCCGACAAGCTCCGGCACAATGCCGAACTTGACGAGATCCTGCGGGATGACCTTGCGGAAGATATTGGCGGTTTTCTCGGTTTTCGAGAGCACCGGCGCACCGAAGCCGAGCGCAGAGGACTGCGTGCGGTTGATGATATGCTTTTCGAGGCCGTCGAAGGCGCCGCCGCAGATGAACAGAATGTTCTTGGTGTTGATGTGGATGAACTCCTGATTCGGATGCTTTCTGCCGCCCTGCGGGGGGACGTTGGAGACTGTGCCCTCGATGATCTTCAGCAGTGACTGCTGCACGCCCTCGCCGGAAACATCTCTGGTGAGGGAGGTGTTCTCGGATTTTCTGGCGATCTTGTCGATCTCGTCGATGTAGATGATGCCGCG
>CAMNJD010000262.1 GCA_946540705.1 uncultured Ruminococcus sp.
AAAAGGCTTGAGCGAAACTTTTAATATGGGCGAAATTAAAACTATTTGTTTTAACCTTATTTTTCCGACCACCTAAAAAATTACATATCCAAAAAAAGTAATGCCCTGAAGTGTTTGAAAGCGCTTCAGGGCATTGTTTTCAGATTCGGATGCTGAAACAGACCGGATGACAGCATCGCGCTGAAAAAACGCAGACACAGCCGTTTGGACTGTGCCTGCATCGGATGTTATTTTGTCGTGTAGATTGCCGGATTCTTCGGAATCTCGAACCCTGTGCCGAGGAAATAGTCGAGGTGCGGCGGCTGATTGTAGCCGTTGTTCTGTGCCGCGATCTGCACGCGGTACTGCGGGTTGTGCATCAGCGACACAATTCCGTATTCGGTCGCATAGGTCGTCGAATAGACGCGGACACCGCTGCCGCCACTGAGCGGGAAGATCATCTCCTCGCGCCAGTCGCCGAACAGGTCACAGGTCAGGCAGGCGTTTGCCTTGCTGTAGTTGTTGTAGCCGACGCCGGTGCCGCTGAACAGTCTGCCGACGTTGTATTTGTCCACCATATTCCGGTCGAGCACCTCACGTTCGAGGTCGCCGTCCCAGTATACAACAGAGTTCTGTCCCCATTTGGTGATCGCGCTCCAGTCGCAGACCTTGCTGCCCGTCACGCAGTCATAGACGACCGCATTGTGCGAACCGACCATTTCCGCGCCCTGATTGCCCGGAACGATGTTATCGGCGATGCATCTGCCGGTATCGCCGCCCGCTGTCTCGCGGAAGAGCGCTTTGCCTGTTTTTGCATCGCGGAGCTCAATGCCGAAGTTGATCGCTTTGCCGTTGGGGTGCTTTTCATCCTCCAGGCACTGGAAAATCTCCAGCCCCGGATTCGACGGGACAAAGTCGCCGATGTGAATGGCGTCGCCGTGCGCATTGCCGGTCGTGTAGAGCAGCTTTCCGGTGTTATCTATCACAGCCGAACCGCAGACAACCTCCTGTCTGCCGTCGCTGTCAACATCGGCTGCCAGGCAGTGGTGGTTTCCGTCGCCGTAGCCAGGTGTTGAGGCAGTATTGCCGGTATCGAATGCCCAGCGCTGCACGAGCTTTTTGTTCTGCACATCCCACGCCGTCAGCGTCAGGCGGGTATAATAGCCGCGGCCGAATACTGCCGAAGCATTCTCGCCGCTGCCGCCGAGATATGCCACACAGCCGGTCATACGGTCCACGCGGTTGCCCCATGTGTCGCCCCAGCTTCCGACATTGCCTCTGCCGGGGACATAGTTTACGGTATCCAGTGCTGCGCCGGTTTTGCCGTCAAACAGCGTGAGATATTCCGGCCCGGAGATGATTCTGCCGCTCGGCGCATAGGATCCGTCACGCAGCTTCATCTGCGTCGAATCGCGGTAATCCGCTTTGGCATCGCCGATGACCTTGCCGGTGCCGTCCGTTGTGCCGTCGGCGGTCTTGCAGATCATTTCTGCGCAGTTATCGCCGTCGAAATCATAGACCATGAACTGTGTATAATGCGCACCTGCGCGGATATTGATGCCGAGATTGATCCGCCAGAGGCGGGTGCCGTTCAGCTTGTAGCAGTCGATCACGACCGGCCCGGTATACCCCGCATCGGCATTGTCGTGCGAATTGGAGGGATCCCATTTCACGAACAGCTCATACTGGCCGTCGCCGTCCGCGTCACCGACCGAGCAGTCATTCGGCGTGTAGGTATACGCCACGCCGTCGGGTGTCGTGCCGCCTGCGGGAGGCGTCATCGGGATATCGAAATAGGCGCCGCTGTGATACTGTCCGCCCTCATACTGCGTCAGATTCTGCGCGGTACACGCAAACTCGGTGCAGGTATCGCCCTGATAGACGTCTACCGTGTAAACATCGGACGTTTTGCCGGATGCATCAAGATAACAGCTCGCATCCCTGACCGTTCCGGTATAGATCGCGGGCTTCTGACCGTTTTTGAACACTTCATAGCGGGTGTTCTCATCATCCTCACCGAGAATGCGCCAGCTCACGAGCATGCCGCCTGCGGTCGCGGAGGCGATCACGCCGCGGTCGAGGTTCTCCATGCGGAGTGCGCCGGGCTTGGGCTGCTTCTGGGTCGGAGTTGCCGGGTCGTCGGTCTGCTCCAGCTCGATATAGTCCATATTCGGGCCGCCGCCGGTGCCGGAGGAGGTCGCCCTGATCGTATTTTTGCCCGCATTCAGCGTCACAACGACCGAGACTTCCTTCCATTCTGTCCACGCGCCGGTGTACGGATAGCTGACATTGACGGATTCATCCGAGCCGTTCACCGAAACCTGACACGGCCGGTCATCGGCCTCGCTGCCGCCGTTTGCGTAGCGGAATGTCACCCGATAATTGCCTGCCGCGGGGACATCGACCGTCCAGTTGACGTAGCTGCCGATCGCGTTGTTGAAATTCCAGTAGGCTTCTCCTGCATAGCCTGCATTGGTCGTTTCCTCCCAGCCGTCATAGCATTCCGCCTCGATCGCGTAATAGCGTTTGGGGCCGATGTCCTCATGATAGGTAACGGTCGTGCCTGCCGGAAATTCGGTGATGTCCGTGATGAGATATTTTGCGAGCATCACGGCATCCTTGACATCAAATGCGCCGTCCGCATTGACATCTGCCTGAAGTCGTGTGATCCCGCTGAGCGTCCGGCTGCTGACCAGCGCCTGCTTCATGATCGTGAGGTCGGCGGCGTTGATGCGGCTGTTCCCGTCGAGATCCGCGACATAGGCGGTCACATCCGCCGAGACACTGACCGGATATGCGCTGCAAACGCTCCCGAGCAGTGCGGTGGCTGCTGCGAAGGACAGCGCGCGCTTTCTGTAGACTTTCTGTTTCATGGATTCTCCCCCTAGACGTTATTTGACTGTATCTGTGAATATGATTCGTCAGCTTAATTATAGCATATTGCACGAAAAATGACAATGATTTATTGTCGCTCTTGCATGATTGATTGTCCGCTGGGGAACCGCTGACTGATGCGGATCCGGCGGATGATCATGCGGGCGCCCTGCGCAGCGATACATGATTGATCGCCGGTCAGTCAACAGAGAGCGGCAGCAGTGATTGCGTTGCGACATCCGCAAGGCCGTGCGTGGTCATTTTCAGATGCGGGATGACCGTCAGCGAGACAAATGCCATGTTCATGAACGGCGAAATGTTTGCAGGTACGCCCATTTTATGCACAGCTTCATTCAGAACGCGGTTCTGCTCCGCGACGGTTTCCGCATCCCGGTCACTCATCAGTCCGGCGACCGGCAGCGGCAGCTCGGCTAAGATCTGCCCGTCCGCCGCCGCAGCACTGCCGCCGCGCATTTCCCGCACACGGTTCGCGGCAGCCGCCATATCCGCATCATTTGTGCCGATGACGATGAGATTGTGCGCGTCATGCGAGACAGAAGCCGCGATCGCACCGCGCTTCAGCCCGATGCCCTTGATATAGCCGATGCCGCGGTGTCCGGTGTTCCGGTGCCGCTCAATGACGGCGAGCTTCAGGATATCCCGTTCGGTCGAGATGCCGTTATTCTGCGTAAAATCGAGGGCTTCGTGCAGCTCCTCAGTCAGAAGCTGTCCGGGGATGACCCCGATGACACGGCAGGGGCCGTTTACCGGTTCGACTGCAAAATCCGCCGGCTTCAGCGCTGCTAAATGGAACGAATCCAGCACGGATTCCCAGCGCGGATCGTGCAGAACCGGCGGCACAAAATTGAGGCAGCGCCCGTTCCGGACGGCGAGCTGTCCCGCGCTGTAGACATCCTGTACATCAAACTGCTCCGGATCGCGCAGCACGGCAATGTCGGCGCGATAGCCCGGCGCGATCGCCCCGACCCGCTGAAGTCCGAAGCACTCCGCCGCCTGAAGCGTCGCCATGCGAATGCACGCAGCAGCGTCCTTTCCGGCACGCACGGCCATGCGGATCATATGGTCGATATGCCCGTCCGTCAGCAGATCGGCGGGGTGTTTGTCATCCGTCACGAGCAGGCAGCGGCGGCAGAACGGTTCATCGAACAGCGGCAGCAGCGCTTCGAGGTTCCGCGCAGCAGTGCCCTGCCGGATCATCACCCACTGCCCCTTCCGGACGCGCTCAAGCGCTTCCTCTGCCGATGAGCATTCGTGATCGGACTGGATCCCGGCGGCGATGTAGCGGTCGAGGTCATGCCCCGTGAGCAGCGGCGCGTGACCGTCGATGACCTTTCGCGATGCCTTTGCCATTGCGATCTTTTCCATGACAAACCCGGCACCGGCGAGTACGCCCGGATAGTTCATCATCTCAGCCAGCCCCGGCACCCGCGGATGCCGGAAATACGGCGCCAGATCGCGGCTGAGCAGCTCTGCGCCGGATTCGTCCAGCGGCATCGCCGGAACGCAGGACGGCAGCATGATATACACATGAAGCGGCAGCTTTTCGCTCATTTCGAGCATGAAATCAATGCCGGTCGTGCCGCAGACATTCGCGATCTCATGCGGGTCTGCGATGATCGAGGTTGTTCCGTGCGGCAGTGCGGCACGCGCAAGCTCCGGCGGCGTCAGCATCGTGCTCTCAATGTGGATATGTCCGTCGATTAGTCCCGGGCAGAGCACGCGGTCTGAAACATCCTCTGTGACATCCGCGTCCGCCTCGGTATAGTCTCCGACGCCGAGCACAATTTCGTCAGCGATCAGTACATTCTCCCGGGAGAATTCACCGGTAAAAACATTCAGAACAGTACCGTTTTTCAGCAGCGTTTTCATCCGTACAACTCCTTATATCAGAAATTCCGTTATAATTACGATCGAAAATATTATAATAATAATTGGGTATGTAATTTTATAGGTGGTCGGAAAAATAAGGTTAAAACAAATAGTTTTTATTTCGCCCATATGAAAAGTTTCGCTCAAGCCTTTTCAAAGGCTTGCAGGG
>CAMNJD010000263.1 GCA_946540705.1 uncultured Ruminococcus sp.
CCGACACGCCCCCTGAGCTGATAGAGCTGCGAGAGTCCGAAGCGATCTGCCTGCTCCAGAATCAGCGTGTTGACGTTCGGCACATCGACACCTGTTTCTATAATAGTAGTGCAGACGAGAATGTCGATCTCGTGCTCGACCAGCCGCCGCCAGATCTCGCTGATCTCCAGCTCCGACATTTTTCCGTGCGCAAAGCCGATGCGCGCATCAGGGAGCATTTCCTGCAATTTGCCCGCGCACTGCATAATGGTTTCGACCCGGTTATGAATATAGTATACCTGCCCGCCGCGCTTTAATTCGCGCTGGATCGCCTGCACGACCAGTCCGGCATTATATTCCAGCACGAAGCTCTGCACGGGATATCTGTCCTGCGGCGGCTCCTCGATGACGCTCATGTCGCGGATGCCGGAGAGCGCCATATTGAGCGTCCGGGGGATCGGCGTGGCCGAGAGCGTCAGCATGTCAACGCCGTGGAAGGCTTCCTTGAAGCGCTCCTTGTGTGCAACGCCGAAGCGCTGCTCCTCGTCGATGATCGCAAGTCCCAGCGATGCAAATTTCACATCCTTGGAGAGCAGTCTGTGCGTGCCGATCAGCAGATCGACCGTGCCGTTCGCGGTCTTTTTGAGGATCTCGGTCTGCTGCTTTTTCGTGCGGAATCTGGACAGCAGCTCGATATTCACCGGCACCGACTCGAATCTGCGCAGTGCCGTTTCATAGTGCTGATGCGCAAGAACGGTCGTCGGCGCGAGAATGACGCACTGCTTGCCCGAGAGGATGCATTTGAGCGCCGCACGGAAAGCGACCTCGGTCTTGCCGAAGCCGACGTCGCCGCAGAGCAGCCGGTCCATCGGGCGGTCGCGCTCCATGTCGCGCTTGATCTCCTCGATGCTGCGGAGCTGGTCATTTGTCTCGATATACGGGAAGCGCTCCTCGAAATCATGCTGCATTTCGTCATCGGGATCGAACGAAAAGCCCTGTGCCTTTTCGCGTGCGGCATAGAGCCGGATCAGCTCCGCCGCCATATCCTTGACCGCTTTTTTCACATGGGTACGTGTTTTTTGCCATTCCTGCGAGCCGAGCTTGTTCAGCTTTACGGTCACATCGTCCTTGCCGCCGATATAGCGCGAGACCAGATCGAGCTGTGTGACCGGCACATAAAGCTCATCGGTTCCGGCGTACTCGATCGTGATATAGTCTTTGGTGATGCCTTCCATTTCGAGCTTGCGGATGCCCTTGAAGCGACCGATGCCGTGCGCGGCATGCACCACAAGATCGCCCTCGGAGATCTCCGACAGTGCGCGGATCTCCTGTCCCTTTTTGAACCGGCGCTTTTTGAGGACGGTGCTCTGTGCCTTGCTCTGCGCGATGCAGGCATACTGCACCGCCGGGTATTCAAATCCCGCGGAGAGACCGCTGCGCATCAGCAGCACCTCGCCGGGCTTCGCCTCGGACTCCTCACCGGCAAGCGAGCAGGTCAGGCCGCTGTTTTGCAGATCCTGCATCAGAATCGGCAGGGTCTTCTCGGTTCCGCCGCAGACCAGCACGCGGTAGCCGCGCTTGCAGAGCTCCTGCACATCCTCCGTGAGAATGCGGGTGCTGCCGCCCCACGGGGCATTCTGTGTCGCTTCGACCGAGAGCATCTTCTGAAACTGAAATGCGCCCGTGCTGCTGAGAAAGGCATTCATGCAGCAGAGCGGCTTCTCCTTTGCGCGCAGCAGCACTGCATTCGCATCGAGGTAATATTCCGCGAGTCTGCGGCAGATATTGCCCTCCTCCAGCATCATTTTGACTTCCTCGCGATACCGCGCATCAAGCCCCTGCCATGCGTCGAGCAGGCCGCCTGTTTCGAGCAGCGCGATGCTGCCGGTGCAGTAGTCGAACACGGTCGCGGGCTGTGCATCGCCGTAAAGCAGCGGGAAATAGAGGTCGATATCCGGCAGAGAGAGCCCCGATTCCAGCTTTGCCGCATCGGAGCCGAGCTTCTCCTTCATTTTCTCGGCATGCTTGCCGCGCAGAGTTTTCGCGAGCGCTCTCAGGTCATCCGCGAGCTTTGCGGCATCGGGCAGTGCCTCGACGGCCGGCGCGATCAGTACGGCATCGAGCGTTTCCGTGCGGCGCTGTGTCTCCGGCTCAAACCACGCCATGCTGTCGATCTCATCGCCCCAGAACTCAATGCGCACAGGCAGCGGGTTCTGCGATGAAAAAATGTCGAATATTGCGCCGCGCACGGAGAACTGTCCCGGTGCATCGACCTGCTCGGTGCGGACATAGCCCAGCTCAGCAAGCTGTGCAGTCAGCGCCTTCTGATCGACCGTGCTGCCGTGCTCGATGCGGAGCGTCCGCTGAACGAGCACCGCCTTCGGCATCGTGAACTGCATCGCCGCCTCAGCCGAAACGGCCAGCACGCGGCATTCCCCTCTGCAAAGCGCCGAGAGCGCGGTGATGCGCATTTGCTCATATTCACGGGAAATCCCGGCAGCGGCGAGAAAATTGAGCTCCTTTGCGGGGTACGGGTAAGCGATGCGCTCCCCCGCCATGAAATTGATATCCTCGCAGAGCAGCCGCACGGCGGATTCGTCCGCCATGATTGCCGTGACGGGTGCGTCCTGCGAGAGCGTGAGCAGAAGCTGTGCCTTATGCACCTGCGAAACGCCGGTCAGCGACACGGGCGAGATCTGCTTTTGCAGACAGCGCCGAAGCTCCTTCAGCGCCGGGATCTGTGCAGCCGCGTCGGTAAAAAATCGCATAGTAACCTCCAGACATGGTAAAACGAAAAGCACTCAGAGGGGACATTCCGCAGAATGCCCCCTTTGTCTGTTTGCATAATAAACGCTGTCTTATTCTTCCTCAGCCGCAGCCGTTGTCTCCGTTTCATCGCCGGTTGTCTCATCCGGCGCAGCGGTTGTCTCCTCAGGGATCGTTTCCTTCGGCGCATTGAGATCCGAGCTGAAGCGATAGCCGTATTTCTTCGCGTATTTCTCCGCTGTGCTGCCGTCATCGCCGCGCACGGTGCCGTTGAAGCGATACTCATTTTCGACATTCCGGTTGCAGACCGTTGACGGCTCGTCGAAAATCTCGCATTCGGGATTCTCAAACACGATCGTCGAGAGCGACGAACAGGCGCAGAATGCGCATTTGCCGACCGTTTTGACCGATTCCGGAATCGTCACGCTCTTGAGCTCAGCGCTGTCATAAAACGCATAATCGCAGACCGTGACAACATAGTCCGGGATCGTCACATCGCCGGTGCAGCGGTGTCCGGCATCGTAAAGCATGCCGTTGAAGATGACGAGATCGCGGTGAAAGAGCAGATTGTCATACCACGGTGTCTGTGCAAAGGCACTGTCGCCGATGAAGCCGATGCCGGTCGGGACTGCAAATTCCTCAAGATTGCGGCACATGGAAAATGCACGCGCACCGATCACCGTCACGCTCTCGGGGACAGTGACCTTCCGCAGGTTTTTGCAGCCGTAGAAGGCATAAGCGCCGATCTCGGTCAATGTATCCGGCAGAGTGACGCGGTTCAGCGAATAGCAGCCGTAGAAGCCGCCTGCTTCATCGAGCATAAAGCGGTTATCCTCCGAGACTGCAACGGATGCGATGCGGGAAACAGGCTTGCCCTCGATCTCCTTCGGAACCGTCAGATCGGCCGCATCAAAGTCCTCTGTGTGGCCGGTGATCTCCGCATGCCGCTCATAGACTGCATAACAGATGCCGTCATCGGTGATGCCCTCAGACTGCTTTTCTGTGTCATCGGCATAAGGATCCGGCGCGGGGTCGCGCACCTCCTGTGTGAGGTACATGCCGTCCTCATATTTCGGCTCGCCGAATTCTCCCTCGGCGGCGGGCTCAATATCCTCCCAGACCTTGTCAGAGCCGCTGCATCCCGTCAGCAGGCTGCATGCACAGAGGCAGGCAGCAGCAGCCAGCGCGGCACGGCCGTAGAAGTTACGCAGGCTCATTCGTGTGTCTCCTGTTCTGCCGCAGCGGGCTTCGCTGCGGGCTTCTGCTTTTGTTTTCCGGCATTCCAGCGGTTCATTGCAAGATCGGTTTTCCCCTCCAGCATCAGCGGGATCGCCTCGCCGATCTTTTTGGCAGTCTCCCGGAGTGCGGCGAGCTCATCGTCCGTGAATGCGGAGAGCACCCAGTCCGCAAGATCGTAGTCCGGATGCGGCTTATGTCCGATGCCGACACGGATGCGCGGGAAATTGTCGGAGCCTGAGAGATAGATGATATTTTTCAGCCCGTTATGTCCGCCGTCGCTGCCTTTTTTGCGGATGCGCAGCACCCCGGCATCGAAGTTGATGTCGTCGCAGATGACAATGACATGCTCCGGCGGGATCTGATAGAACCGCATCGCCTCGGTGACGGCCTGCCCGCTGAGATTCATGTAGGTATCGGGCTTCATGAGCAAACAGCAGGTCTGTCCGCACATGGCCATTGCGATATTGGCCTTGAACTTATGCTTTCCGAATTTTGCGCCGCACTGCTCCGCAAAGGCATCGAGCATCAGAAAGCCGGTGTTATGGCGGGTATTGTGATATTTGTCGCCGGGATTGCCCAGTCCGGCGATGATCCATTCCGGCGGTCCGGAGACTGCCGGCTCGCTGGATTCGATTTGCTTGAACAGGTCAAAAATGCTCAAAACAGCCTCCTTGTGTCAGAGCGGGATGCGGAACGGCTGATGCTTCCGGAAGCAGGTCAGCTCGGTGAAGCCGGCCTCCCGCGCCATTTGCTCCAGCTTATCCATCTGATAGCCGAGATATCTTGTTTCATGCGCATCGGTGCTGAGCGTGAGGGATTTGCCGCCGAGTGCGCGGTATCGCCGGATCAGCGAAACATCGGGATCGGTAAAGGGCTGCTCCGCTTTCAGGTTCGAGCCGTTGAGCTCGACGGCTTTGCCCTTTGCGATGACAGTCCGGAAGATCCTGTCGATCACCGGCAGATGCGGCGTGAGGTCATAGTCCGCACGGTTCGGCAGATAACGCAGCCCGTAGGTCAGGTGTGCGAGGATATCATAGCAGTCGGTCTGTGCAAGGCGCAGCACCTCGTCGAAATAAGCGGAAATCAGCGCAGGAATGTCTGTTTTCGCGTAGTCAATGAAGTAGAAATCCGCCATGCCGGGCAGCTCATGCACCGAGCCGATGACCAGATCGACACGCGGGTCGCGGTAAAGCATTTCCGCGAGCGCGGGATCCTGCGGAATCTGTCCGATCTCCACACCGCAGAGCAGTGTCAGCGGCGCACAGTCCGCCTGTGCGGCAGTGACCTCCGCAGCCGAGCCCCTGAACACCGCCTCGCCGTCATAGACAAACTCCTCGGTTTCCTGCCTGCGGTAATACGCTGCGGGATAGTAGCGGTTAATCTCGACATGATCGGTGACGGCCATATAGCGCAGGCCGAGCCGGTTTGCGGCAGCGACCCGTTCCGCGACCGTATCGTTCGCCGCATCGGGCGAATGCCGCGTATGGGTATGCAGATCCATGATCATCGGGCGCACCTCCTGCACAGTATTTCACAAACAATCTTTATTATAACACATTCTGTGAAAAAGTGCAATGGGAGCGGACAAAAAAATCTCCGGGGCAAAAAATCTCCGGAGATTGCGGTCCGAGCCGTCATGCGGGATTGAAGCATTGATTCCCAGGGGTTCGGGGTGTGGAGCCATACACCCATTGTCATTCTCTCCCCTCTCTTAAGGTTCCCTCTCAGACTCTCCTTCCTTATCCTCTCCTCTCTTGTCTACCGCAAAACATATGTTCTGTGGTATGAAGGGGGTCAAGGGATCAGGAAAGCGGGGGCACGGGGGCGAAAACCTAA
>CAMNJD010000264.1 GCA_946540705.1 uncultured Ruminococcus sp.
GGCAGTTCTTTTCAATCGCCGGTGCGATTCTGGTCGGCGTGCCGATTGGCGTATTCGGGCGCGGGCGCATCTCCGGCGATGTGCTGCCGTGGTTCGTGATTGTTGCTGTGATGCCGTTTTTCGCGCTCGGATTCTTCACTTTCAAAGGAATGCGGTTTGAGGAGCTCGTCAAGGCAATGTGCAATATGTGGTTTCGTCCGCAGATTCGTGTTTACGAGGACGCGGACGGAATCTTTCAGCAGCTGCATGAAGAAATCATCGAGCAGGAAATCGTGCGGCAGCGAATCGACAGCGGAGAATATGAGGAGGTGGAAGAATGATTCATATATTACGGTTCCTGGCGGGACTGTTTCGCAAGAAGCCCAGACGAGTCAAGCGGACAACAATCCAGACACAGCCCTATGAACGGTTCGTCAGCAATCATGTGATGCTGAATGCCGCGAATGTCAAGGTCGGGCGCGAAACGGTCAGCCTTTACAGCAAGTCGTATCTGATCGAGGACATCAATTATTCCGTATTGACGGAGGACGAGCAGGAAGTCAAGCTGCGGCAGTTTTCTGAGCTGCTGAACAACTTTGACAGCACGGTTTCCGTGCAGATCTCGCTTGTCAACTTGCCGATGAACCGCGCCGAATCTGAACATCTGATGCTTCATGCACGCGGCGACGGTCACGATCACCAGCGGCAGGAGTTCAATTCCGTCATTCGCAGCAAGGTCATGGAGGGGCAAAAAGGACTGCGATGCCGGAAGATTATCACGGTGACGGTCTGTGCGGTAGACTTTGAAACAGCCAATACGCGCCTGTATAACTTTGAGCAGCGACTGAACCGAAGTCTCGCGGTGATCGGCTCAAAAGCAACGCCGCTGACGGCGAATGACCGTGTTCGCTTCATGGCAGATATTCTCTGTGATGTGGATAAACAGATCGAGGAATGCTCGCGGTCTGAGCTTGACCGTCAGGCAGAAAAGATGCTCTGCTGTCCTGACAGTTTTGAATTCAAAAAGGACTTCTTCATGATCGGCGACAAATATGCCCGCTGCGTCTATATCAAGCGGCTCGGTTCCGAAGTCACGGACAATCTCTATCCGGAACTACTGGAACTGAATCTGCAAACGGTGATCTCTGAGAACATCGACTTTGTCGATCAGGCGGAGGCGTTGCAGCTTGTCCAGCGCAAGCTGACCGACATGAAACAGGAGGAAATCAACAAGAAGCGCAAAAGTGCGGAAACCGCGAAGGGAGCGTACATTGATCCGATCGAAGGAACGGCGCTGGAAACGGACAAGCTCGAAGCGAAGGCATATCTGGAAAAGCTGCAAAGTCACAATGTCAAAATGACGCGGGTACAGTTCATCATGATGATTCTGGCGGACAGTATGGATGAACTGGACGCTTCAACAGACAAAGTGCAGACGGTGCTGCGCGGACGGCAGATCGAAATGTCCAATGCACCGTACCGGCAGGAAGTAGCTTTCGATTCTTGTCTCCCGATTGGAAATTCCTGCGGCATCGACAAAGAGCAGAATATTCAGGTGCGCCGCACGCTGGATACGGACAGTACCGCGATTTTTATGCCGTTCAATTCGCGTGAACTGATGCACGAAAACGGCATCTATTTCGGGCAGAACCGGCTCTCGCGCTCTGTCATTCTGTTTGACCGGATGAAGCTGAATAATCCAAACAGCTTCATTTTCGGTATGCCGGGCAGCGGAAAATCCATGACAGCAAAGCTGATGATCCTCTACATCTATCTCTCGCAGAACGATGAGATCCTCATCGTCGATCCTGAGCGCGAGTATGCAGCCCTTGTCGAATTGCTCGGCGGCGAGGTCATCTATATGTCTGAGAACAGCGGCACACACATCAACCCGCTTGATCTGACCGAGAATCCGGACAGCGATGACAAGGAGTACGATCCGGTCAAGGCGAAGTTGGATTTCCTGTTGTCGTTCTTTTCCGCGATCATGGGCGATGCGGAGATCACGCCGATTCAGAAAACGATTATCGACAGCGTGATGCACAGCGCCTACCGCAATTACCCGAAGCCGACGCTGCGGGAATATTACGATGAACTGCTGAAATATGAGCAGGACGCGAGCGAGGAAACCCGTCCGGCTGCGGCATATCTGCGGCAGACGCTGCACCTCTATGTTCACGGCTCGATGAATGTCTTTGCGCATGAAACAAATGTGAACATTCACAAGCGGATTGTCTCCTACGACATCAAGGAGCTCGGCAAGAGTATGCAGACACTCGCTATGATGATTGTTCTGGAAAACATCTGGGACAGAGTTGCGAAAAACCGCGCAAAAGGTGTAAAAACGCACATCATGATAGATGAGATGTACTTGTTATTTAAGAGTGAGCAGTCCGCAAATTTCTTCTATGAACTCTACAAGAGAGCGCGTAAATGGGGCGGCGTTCCCTGCGGCATCACGCAGAATGTGGATGATCTGCTGCGCTCGGAATTAGCGCGGACGATGATTTCAAACACACAGTTTGTGGTGATGCTGGGACAGAACGAGACCGACCGTGAACAGCTTGC
>CAMNJD010000265.1 GCA_946540705.1 uncultured Ruminococcus sp.
AAAATAGCATCGCGAAGCGATACCTTATTCTATTTTACCGTTCTAAACCACCTTTTTTGTGCGAGAATCCACCCAAATCTTTATTAGCCCGACTTTTTTCTGACCGTTCCCATTGCACGTTTCTGCATAATATGATATAATAGAAGCAGCCAGTACAAAAGGAGGCGTGTTTATGCTGCATATGATCATCGGCGGCGCCGGCTGCGGAAAATCTGCTCTGCTTATCGAAAAAATCCGCATCGCCGCCGCAGAACACTGCGAGGTCCGGACGCTCGTCCCCGAACAGTTCGCCTTTACCTACGACCGCAAGCTCTATGACGCGATGGGCGCCGCTGAATTCAACAGCATCCGCACCGGTACCTTCCGGCTCCTTACCGCCGAGCTGCTCGAGAAATTTGCTGAGCAGCCCCGCGATGCCGCCGACGATGTTGTGAAAACTGTCATCCTCCACCGCCTGCTGCATCAGCTTGCCGATGCCCATGCCCTCCGCTTCTACGGGCGGCATGCCGAAAAACCTGCCTTCCTTTCCGAAATGACCGCACAGCTCACCGAGCTGATGCAGTCCGGCAGTACCCCCGAACAGCTCTTGCAGGCCTGCGCGGACACCGAGGGCGTCCTCTCCGAAAAGCTCTACGATATTGCCCGGATCTACGCGGAATATCTCGACGAGCTCGAACGCCGCGGCATGCGCGATGTCCTCCGTGACCCGATGAATGCCGCCGCCGCTGCCGATGCCTCGGGCTACCTGACAGGCGCGCATATTTTCCTCGATGAATACGAATCCTTTACCGGCGATCAGTATGCGATGCTGCAAGTGATGCTGCGCGATGCTGCCGAGGTCTGGATCGCACTGCGCACCGATGACCCCGATGCCCCGGATTATACCCGCTTTGATGCGGTCAATCAGACGGCCAGACAGCTCAGACGGCTCGCAAAGGAGCAGAATACACAGTCCGAGATCATCCCCTGCACGGAGCAGCACCGCTTTCACGATGCCTCGCTCGCGCACCTGAGCCGGTATCTGTTCACCTCCGATATGCCCGCATTCCCCGCAAAGCCCGCCGTGACCGTCGTTGAGGCGCGGGATATCACCCTTGAAGCGGAGTACACCGCCGCGCAGATCCGGCGGCTGATGCGCGGGGGCATGCGCTGCCGCGATATCATGGTCGTGATGCATGACCCGGCTCGCTACGGCTTTCTGCTGGAGGCCGCATTTCAGCGCTATGAGATCCCGTATTTCATGGATCTGCGGCGGTCGGTGCTGTATACAGCGGTGATGAAGCTGCCGCTGTGCCTGCTCTCGCTGATGCAGCGCACAACGACCGATCAGATTTTGCTGCTGCTGAAAACCCAGCTCAGCCCGCTGCATCCCGCAGAGGCGGCGATGCTCGAAAACTATGCCTATATCTGGGATATCGAGGGGGAGCAGTGGGAGCGCACCTTCGCAAAGGAAACCGACCCCGATGCCCGCATGGAGGCGATCCGGCAAAAGCTGATGCCCGCGATCCTGCGGATGCGGAAGGCTGCACGGCAGGAGCCGGTCACGGGTGCGGCGCTCTGTGAGGCGCTGTACCGCTGTATGGACGAAACAGGCGTGCCGATGCGCGTCGGCGGACTGGCCTCGCATATGAACGAGCAGGGCGATGTCGCGGGCGGCAGAGCACTCCGCAGGCTGTGGAACCGCTTTACCGAGCTGCTGGATGCGCTGCACGATGCACTGACGGATATCCCGCTGAATCCGCAGCAGCTCAGTGACCTGATGACGGCAGTTCTGCGCACAAACCAGATCCCCGTCCCGCCGCAGACGCTCGATGCCGTGACGGTGCAGAGCGCGGCGGCTGCGCGGTATGATGAGCCGAAGGCCGTGTTCGTGCTCGGCGTCAATGACGGACAGTTCCCCGCAGATATTCAGCAGGGCGGGTTCTTCACCGAGCAGGAGCGCGCGCTGCTGGATGCACACGGCGTGGCACTGGCGAGGTCGGTGCGCGACCTCTGTGCCGATGAGCGGCTGATCGTCTATAAAACGCTCTCGGCAGCCTCGGAGCGGCTCTGGCTCTGCTATTCGCTCGCGGACGAAAAGGGCGCGAAATCTGTCCCCTCGGCGCTGCTGGGCGATGTGCGGACGCTGCTGCCGGGCGTGCAGATCGAATGCGCCGACCGCATGGGCACGGAATTTTACGTATCGACCAAGGCTGCGGCATACTACAGCTTTGTGCAGGATTATACCGTCACGCCGAAAGAGCGGGCATCTGTCCGGGCGATGCTGGAGGAGATCCCGCAGGAGGCCGGACGCCTGAACCGTCTGCGGCAGACTGCCGACCCTGACCGGCTCAGGGTGCATGACAAGGCGCTGCTCAGAACGCTCATCGGCGACCGCATGACCGTTTCCGCAACGCAGATCGAGAACGCCGTGAAATGCCCGTTCATGGGCTACTGCGCGAATAATCTGCGGCTGCTCCCGCGCAGAAAGCAGGATCTCAACCCGCTCTCGGGCGGCAATCTGGTGCATGCGTGCATGGAGCGGCTGTTCCGCGAGCACCCGGAGCGCGAGGACTTTCTCGCGATGACGCCCGCTGACCTGAAAGCCCATGCGGAGCGCTGTGCGGCGGATTTCCTGCGCGATCAGCTCGGCGGCGGCAGCGGCAGACCCGCACGCTTTTTGCAGCAGTTCTCCCGCATGACCGCAAGGATGCATGCGCTGCTGCTGCATACGCAGGAGGAAATGCGGCAGTCGCAGTTTTCGCCCGATGCCTGTGAGCTGGTGATCGGCCGGGTCGGAGATGAGACAGGCACGGCGCCCTTTACGCTGACGCTGCCCGGCGGCATGCTGCTCACGCTCAACGGCAAGATCGACCGCGTGGACATCACACAGCAGGACGGCAGACGCTATCTGCGCATTGTCGATTACAAAACAGGGGCAAAGGAATTTTTCCTCGGCGATCTCTACTACGGGCTGAATCTGCAAATGCTGCTGTATCTCTTTGCGCTGCTCGATGACCCGGACTATTACCCCGGGGCGGCGCCTGCGGGCGTGCTGTATATGCCGGCAGGCAGCCCGAAAAGCCGGGAGCGCGGCGATAACGAGCCGGTCGCGGACTAT
>CAMNJD010000266.1 GCA_946540705.1 uncultured Ruminococcus sp.
CCGGCTGTGCATTTGCATCTGCATTGACATTCGCCTGTTCTGCATTCTGTGATGTAGCGGCGGCAGCCTCAGCGGCTTCCCGTTCTCGCTGCTTCCAGCGCGGTTCTTGATTGCGCGGGTCATTCTTCGGCTTCTGCGGCTGCTGTTCGGGCTTTGTCTCCTGCGCCGTCACATTCTCCGGCTGTGCATTTGCATCTGCATTGACATTCGCCTGTTCTGCATTCTGTGATGCAGCGGCGGCAGCCTCAGCGGCTTCCCGTTCTCTCTGCTTCCAGCGCGGTTCCTGATTGCGCGGGTCATTCTTCGGATTCTGGGGCGGCTGCGGCGCAGGTGCAGGAGCCGGGGCGGGTACGGGTTCCGGAATCGGAATCGGAGCCGGTGCCGGGGATGCGGTCTGATTGATTGCGCGGTCAAGTGCCTGTCCGATCTGTGCATTGGATGCAGCGGCAGCCGCCTGCTTGTTCTGCTTTGCGGCGTTCCGTGCGGCGCGCTTGCTCTGCTTGGCCATTTGCTTGTTGTTATATTCCGTCAGTCTTTCCGCGACTTCGGGCTGAAGCGCCTTGACCTGATGACCGCAGTGCGCGCAGAACGAATACTGATCCGGCACCTTTGCATGACATTCCGGACAAATCATAGTTTATTTCCTCCTTACAAATGAAAAGCATCCGATGATGCAGATTATGACAGTACGATTGTCGCAGTATACTGAAACAGGCAGTAATGCTGTTCATCGTCAAGTGATGTAAATATGAGGTGCGCCTCGCGGGGGGCGCCGCCCGTAAAAGCGTGATGATACTGCATTCCGCTTTCGCCGACCGGCGCTTCATAATAGTCCTTGTATTCAAAGACGGAATCACAGTTGTCATAGATCGTGTTGAAAGCCGTAAGCACCTCATCATAGGTGCCGGTGCAGGTATTGTCCTCAGTCTGACCGATGCAGGTATCGACCTGCTGGAGACTGTCGTTCTTGAAATAGAGCGTCATGCGGATCGGCAGTGCGATCGCGGCGCATTTTCCGAGCTCTGACCGGCCGCGTGCGAAGCAATACTCATAGCTGACGACACCGTTTGTATAGACGGGGTCGGGGTTATAGTTGAGCGGATCGAGCGACCGCATGGAATTCTTTGCCTGTGCGGCGCTCATGCCGAAGTAGAGCTTCTGCGAGAGCAGCAGGCTGTCCATGAGATCCGAGCGGTCTGCGGCCGGTTCTGTTTGGGTTTCGGGCTCCGGCTCGGTTTCGGGTTCCGGCTCGGTTTCGCGCGCAGTGACGGCAGAGGTTGTTGATTCTGCTGTCGTTTCCGAATCGGTTTCGGTCACGGTATCGGTTATTTCAGAGTCCGCAGCGGCCGATGTCAGAGAAGCGGATGACGCGGCAGTCTGTTCTGCTGCAGGAGCATCCGGAAGCGAACGAACGGGCGGTGCCGTGCTGCCGCCGGAATTTTGCAGCAGCAGAGCCGTCAGTACACCGCCGCAGAGCAGCAGGCTGCAAACAAGTGCTGCGGTCAGTCCCTTTGTTTTTCCGGAACTGCGGGCTGCATCGGACGCGGGCTGCGGCTGAGGCGGACTGACATACCGGACGGACGGATCCTGCTGCACGGAGCTGCCGCTGACAGAGGGAACCGCATTGCCGCAGTACGGACAGGTATCCATGCCGTCCCGGAGCAGGCTTTTACAATAGGGGCACAGCATCAGCCACCCCTCCTTTCCGTCCCTCAGAAGTAGCTGTAGTAAGCGCAGTAATAGCCTTCGTCAATTTCGGTATAGTTGATGCGGAGGGCTCTGTCGGAGTCATCGTTGATATAGGTGTGCGTGTGGTAATTTCCGTTATCCTCACCGAACGGATACGGGTCATAGTCCGAGCCGCCGGTGAAGCCCTTGACGCCGAGCTGAAGCGCATTGTAATAGCGGAGGGTATCGGTGAGCGTGCCGCCGTAGACACCGATCTTTTCTTCCGCGTCATATTCGGCGTCTGTCCAGACATCGCACTGAATGAGCGAATCGTCCTCATCGAAGAACAGCTCGATCGAGACTGTCGTTCCCGCGAGGATATTTCCGAATTCGCCGAGCTCTGCGGGCGGGCCGGTGAAGTAATATTCATAGATCGGGGTATCATCCGAAGCAGAGGAGATATACGGCTCCCGGTTGACCGGCGAATAACTGTTCAGCATGACATCATTGGCTTCGTCGGACGACATGCCGAAATAGATCCCCTTGGGGAGATAGTAGTAGTCAAGCCATTCAGCCGAATCGCTGACCGCTTCCGGATCGACCGGTACAGACGAAGATGAGGGTTCAGCCACGGAGCTGTCATCCGCAGAGGAGAGATCCGGTTCTGAGGAGGATTCCGGCTCCGAGACAAGGACTGAGGAGCTCTCCGCAGCGGAGCTGACGCTTTCGGCTGTGGATGTATTGGATTTAGTATCCGTTTTACTCTTGAGGGCGATACCGACCGCAACGCCTGCCGCGACCAGCACACCGATCACAGCCGGAATGACCCATTTCTTTGCGCTTGATTTCGGCGGCCCCTGAAACGGCATCGGCCCGGCAGGCGGAACCTGCTGCATGCCGTTCTGCGGGAAGCACTGCTGCATGCCGTTCTGCGGGAAGCCCTGCTGCATGCCGCCCTGCGGGAAGCTCTGCTGCATGCCGCCCTGCGGGAAGCTCTGCTGCATGCCGCCCTGCGGGAAGCCCTGCTGCATGCCGCCCTGCGGGAAGCTCTGCTGCATGCCGTTCTGCGGGAAGGACTGCTGGAATGCATCCGGCATCTGCGGCGTTTGCGGCTGCTGCTGTACCGGTTCGGGCTGCTGAGGCGGTGCGGCTGCGGGCGTTTCGCTGATATCTGTGCCGAAATTCATGGAAAAGGAGAGATCGGCGTCGCAGTACGGGCAGAATTTCGTGTCGTTGCTGAGCTGAGAATTACAATACGGACAAATCATGATAATACCTCCTCACGGATAATAGCACCAATAGCTGTAAAAAGCGACGGTTGTGTTTCTGTCGTAGGCATGGTAGCCAATGCCGAGCATACGGTCCTCTGCGGGATTGGTGAACCGGTACTGATGCTGGTTCCCGTTTTTGAACCCGAGCGGATATTCGACATAGCGCGGGTCATCTGCGAAGCCTGACACAAATTCGAGTGCGCGCTTTTGGTAGCTGACGGCGCTTTGCTCATTGCCGTAGCAGCCCCAGTTTGCCGCATCGGTGTAGCTGCATTCGCTTTCGAGATTGATCTGGGTCAGGGTATGCGCACTGCTGTCAAAAAAGAGCTGAAGCCGAACCGGACAGTCGGAGAAAGCAGCGGCGGTCCGGCCGAAGCCGGCAGGCGGTGCATCAAAGAAATAGTCATAGATCGGGGTGCCGGTGAGACTTGTCTCGGTCTGCGCCTGTGAATTGAGCGGGGAATAATTGCGGTAAATCGCTGCATCCGCCTCATCGGGTGTCATGAAAAAATGCAGCCCCTCCGGGAGATACAGGTCATCGAGCAGTTCCGCATCCGAATCTGCCGCTGAAGATGTCTGTGTCACTTTGGATTCACCGTCTGCGGACGTGCTTGACTGCGGGTTGTTTCTGCGCACGGCCGCAGTCGTACAGATGACCGCACTGAGGGTGAGGTTGAGGCAGAGCAGGACAGAGAGCAGGTTAATGAGGCGGTTGTTTTTCTGTGCAGCCTGCTGCTGAGCAGAAGCACGCCCCTGCTGATTCGGAGCGATTATGCGGCATCCGCAGTACGGGCATTTGCTGATACGGTTCTGCATCTGGCATTTGCAGTTCGGACAGAGCATATTTGCCGCACCTCCCCTTTGGGAAACATCAATAGGATAGACCTATTCAATTTATTATATCATATTATGGAGAAAAGTGCAATGGGGACAGTCAGAAAAATTTTAAGGTGATGTGGTGGTGGAAGATGACACCCAGCGAGCGTTCTCAGCAATTTTTATCTTGCTTCTCCCAACAGTCCGGGGGTGACAACCCAAGGGGACAGGGGGATGCGCCGCGCTGCGGCTTATTCCCCCTATCCCCTTAGGTT